>JBFGOX010000087.1:0-8556 GCA_041565015.1 Burkholderiaceae bacterium | reverse complement strand
CCCACCGGGAACCCGTCGAGATTCCGCTGGTGAGGCGGTTGACGTCGACTGCGCCGTTATCGATGCTTTCGAAGCCGATGTCGACGATCCCGTACAACTCAACGCCGCTCGTGAGCATGGCGCCCTGCGCGAACGCGGCAGGCGTTGCGAAGGCCATGGCAATGGCCAGCAAGGACTTGCGCATCTTGTGTCTCCTGTTTTGGATGCGATGACCAGATCGAAAAAAAGAATAGCCCTGCCCGCTGCACAATGGCGCGTTACTGGCCAAGCCAAGACTTGTGTCAGGCTTGGCTGTGGCATTGGCACAACAGCGGAGGGTTTCTGATGTCGAGACACCTCGACCTTTTCGATCAGGTCCTGGCCACGGCCGACCGGGCCTTGCGCACCGTTGCCGCGACCGCGTCGGCCGCGCGGCCCTATCCGGCGCCGGCCGGCGACGAAACCCTCTCGCCGGAGGAACGGCGCGAAGCGGCCGCGCTGATGCGCGTGAACCACGTGGGCGAGGTTTGCGCGCAGGCGCTTTACGAGGCGCAGGCGCTGGGCACCCCGGATGCGCGACTGCGCGAAGCTTTTGCCGAGGCGGCGCGGGAGGAAACCGATCATCTCGGCTGGACCGAGCAGCGAATCCGTGAACTCGGCGGGCGAACCAGCCTGCTGAACCCCCTCTGGTATGGCGGCGCATTCACCATCGGCCTGCTGGCTGCGCGACTGGGCGACCGGGTAAGCCTCGGTTTCATGGCCGAGACGGAGCGGCAGGTCGAGGAGCACCTGCTCGGCCACCTGGACCGGCTGCCGCAGGCCGATCGCAGCTCGCGGGCGGTCGTCGAACAGATGCGCGTCGACGAAGCGCGGCACGGTCAGAAAGCCGCGGCATTGGGCGGCGCCGACCTGCCGCTGCCGGCGAGGCTGGCGATGCGCGCCGCAGCCAAAGTGATGACGGCGACCGCGCACTACTTCTGAAGGCGCCGATCGCCGCTCGGTCAGCCCTGCTCGATCACCTCGACCGACGTCTCGATCTGCGCGGTATTGGCGAGCATCGCGGTCGCCGAGCAGTATTTGTCGTGCGACAGTTGCACTGCCCGCTCGACCGCCGCGCGTGGCAGGCCGCGGCCGCGCACGATGAAATGGAAGCTGATGCGGGTGAAGACCTTCGGATCGGTCTGCGCCCGTTCCGCCTCGAGCTGTACGTCGCATCCGTGCACGTCGTGGCGGCCTCGTTTCAGTATCAGTACGACGTCATATGCCGTGCAGCCGCCGGCGCCCGCCAGCACCGTTTCCATCGGCCGCGGGGCCAGGTTCCGACCGCCGCCGTCGATGGCACCGTCCATCGTGATCAGATGACCGCTGCCGGTTTCGGCGAGAAAACTCATGCCGTCCGGGCCGCTCCATCGCACAGTGGCTTTCATGCTCATAGAAGGTTGTAAAAGTTGTTGCCCCGGCGGCCTTGGGTGGCGGAGGCGGTCAAGTTGCGAAGGCCAGCTGGGAGGCAATACAATACAAGGCTTTCCGCGGCCATCAGCCTGTCCTTTGCCCTTGCTACGGGGATCGGATCGCTGAGGAGGGATGGTCGCAGCGGCATCCGTCGGCACAAATGATCAAAGGCAAGATCGAAGGCGAGATCGAATGCCGGCAAAGCTTCAATGTGCGACCGCAGGTGCGCTTGCGTTCGTCGACGATTTTTCCGGGCGTTTGCGCGGGTTTTTCCGGCGTGGCGCTTGCCACTTGATGTGACGAAGATGAAAACCTTTTCCGCCAAGCCGCAGGATGTGCGGCACGACTGGTATGTGGTGGACGCCAGCGACAAGGTGCTGGGCCGCCTGGCCGCCGAAATCGCACGCCGCCTGCGTGGCAAGCACAAGCCCGAGTACACACCGCACGTCGACACGGGCGATTTCATCGTCGTGGTTAACGCGGGGAAGCTGCGCGTGACGGGCGAGAAGCGTGCCGACAAGACCTATTACCGTCACTCGACCTATCCCGGCGGCGTCTACGAGACGTCGTTCGAAAAGATGCAGGGCCGTTTCCCGGGTCGAGCCTTGCAGATTGCGGTCAAAGGCATGTTGCCCAAGGGACCTCTTGGCTACGCGATGATCAAGAAGTTGAAGGTCTACGCCGGCGGAGAACATCCACATTCGGCCCAGCAACCCAAGGCTCTTGAGATCTGAGGCATAAATGATCGGCAGTTACAACTACGGCACGGGCCGCCGCAAGAGCTCTGTAGCTCGCGTCTTCATCAAGCGCGGAACGGGCAAGATCGTCGTCAACGGTCGACCGGTGGATGAGTATTTCAACCGCGAAACCGGCCGGATGATCGTGCGCCAGCCGCTCGAATTGACCAATCACGCTGCCACATTCGACATCCAGGTCAACGTCGACGGCGGCGGTGAGTCGGGCCAGGCGGGTGCCGTTCGACACGGCATCGCGCGCGCGCTCGTCGATTACGACGCCGCACTGAAGCCCGCGCTGTCCAAGGGTGGGCTGATCACGCGCGACGCCCGCGAGGTCGAACGCAAGAAGGTTGGCCTGCGCAAGGCACGCCGACGTAAGCAGTTTTCCAAGCGCTGACGTTCTGGGCCTTGCGGTTTACCGTCTACGCGCGGCACCTTCAGGTGCCGCGCGCGTTTTTTGGCTCCTATACTGCTTTTCCTGCTGCTCGGCCGATGCGGACCGAGGCGGTAGCGGCCCAGTTCGGGCCGTAGCGGGCGATTCGGTCCGCCGCAAGCAGTCGAGAGTTCGCCAGAAATGCAGTACGCGCGACGATTGTCAGCCACCGTTACAGCCTCCCAGGTGCAGCAAGGCGCGGCCCATGCGCGCTCGGGGCGGTTTTGTGACGGACGATTGGCCGCGCGACTGCGTTCGAGCGCCTGATCGACATGAAATGGAAGCTGCTGCTGCGCAAGCTGTCGATCAGCTCTCCCGAGGTTTCGGTTCGGTCGCACCTGCCGATGCCGCTGCGGCTCCTGCTGTTGTTCCTGGTGCTGTCGCTCGCCGCTGCGGTCGGGGTGGCGATCTACGAATATGGCCGCGGGTTCGGCGGACCTGACCGCCGCGAACTGACGGGCGAGGTCGAGCGGTTGCGCTCGCAGCTACGCGAGGTCGACGCCGAACGTAGCCGGTTGACGGCGACTATCACCGCGCTCGAGGCGCAGCTGAGGGTCGAGCGCGCGGCGCAGGAGCAGATGGTCAAGCAGTCGAGCGAACTCGGTGTGGAACTGAGCCGTCTGCGTGAGGATCTCGCCTTTTTCGAGAGCCTGTTGCCGACCAAGGCGAACGCCAGCGGCATCGTGATCCGCAGCTTTCGCATGCAGTCCGACGGCGCGTCGGAGTCGATGCGCTATCGATTGCTGGTGCAGCAGGCGGGCAAGCCGGAACGGGATTTCGTCGGTTCCGTGCAGATGCAGGTGAACCTGGTGCGGGAAGGCCGCAACTTGACGTTGCAGGTGCCCGACCCAGCAGTTCCGGAATCCCGTCGCGCCCTGGAACTGAGTTTCCGACACTATCAGCGCGTTGAGGGCTCGTTCACGGTGCCCGAGGGCGCGACGGCGCGATCGGTCGTCGTGCGGATCATGGCGGCAGGTCAAACGCACGCGCAGCAGACGTTTCAACTGTGAGCGCCGCAAGGGAGGGTCGATGTTCGGGAAAAAACGCAACGGCGACAAACATATCGCCAGCCTGATCGGCGCCGGTTCGACACTGGTCGGCGACCTGACATTCACGGGGGGCCTGCGCATCGACGGCACTGTGCGCGGCTCGGTACGCTGCGTTGGCGGCGAGGGTTCCGGCATGCTGGTCATCAGTGAACAGGGCGTGGTCGAAGGCGAGGTGCGCGCAGCGCATCTGGTAGTCGCAGGTCGTATCAGCGGCCCGGTCTATACGACCGAGGTAATCGAGCTGCAGCCGAAGGCCAGAGTGGACGGCGACGTCCACTACCGGGCGCTTGAAATGCATCATGGCGCGATCGTCGAGGGCCGGCTGGTGCACGAGTCCACCTCGTCGGAGGCCCGCGGCAACGTCAAGCTGGCGATTGCGGCGTCGACCGCTGCACCGAAGACCGAGTCGCGGTCAGGGTAATCGGAACTTGCCGTCGGTGGCGGTTGCCTATAATCCCAGATGAACTCTCACCTTTCGGAGCGCCAGCGATGAACGCCGCCGTCGAAATGCCCCCGCCGCTAAACTTCTCTGATTCTGCCGCCTCCAAGGTCAGGCAGCTGATCGATGAGGAAGGCAATCCGGAACTGAAGCTGCGCGTCTTCGTGCAGGGCGGAGGCTGCTCCGGATTCCAGTACGGCTTCACCTTCGACGAGGTCGTCAACGAAGACGACACGACGATGGAAAAGAACGGAGTCACGCTGCTGATCGACTCGATGAGCTATCAGTATCTGGTCGGGGCCGAGATCGATTACAAAGAGGATCTCGAGGGCGCTCAGTTCGTCATCAAGAATCCGAACGCGACAACGACCTGCGGGTGCGGCTCGTCATTTTCCGCCTGATCTCGGCGATACGGAATCAGAAGGGGCGCTTCGGCGCCCCTTCTGCTTTTCAGCGCGGATAGTGCGCGCCGAGCAACCGCCGGCCCCGCGCGCCGGTCACGGCCGGCAGGTTCGTCGGCCGGCCTTCGAGAAACTCCCGGGCCAGCCAGGCAAAGGCGAGCGCTTCAACCTGATCGGCCGCGACGCCGAGCGCGTCCGACCCGATCACCTGGCGCGGCGAACAGGCCTGCGCCAGCAGGCCCATCAACGTCCTGTTAAAGGCGCCGCCGCCACAGACGACCACTTCGACGGCCTCGGCGAAGTAGCGGCCAACTGCAGCACCGATCACGGTTGCGGTCAGCTGAGTCAGCGTCGCCTGAACGTCATGCGGGTCGACCGCGAACGGCGCCAATCGCTCGCGCAGCCAGCCGCGGTTGAAGCGGTCACGACCCGTGCTTTTGGGCGGGGCCAGCGAAAAGAAGGGCTCTTCGAGCAGTGCCTTCAGCAGCGCTTCATCGACACGGCCGCCGGCCGCCCAGCGACCGTTGCGATCGATGGGCTCACCCAGGTGTTCAAGCGCCCAGTCGTCGATCAGCACGTTGCCGGGACCGCAGTCGAATCCGACCACTTGCAGTTCCTCGCCTCGCGCCGGCAGCCCGGTCAGGTTGCTGATGCCGCCGATGTTGACGACTGCGCGTGGCACGTCGCCGCGAAAGACTGCCGCATGAAAAGCGGGCACGAGTGGCGCGCCCTGGCCGCCGGCGGCAATATCGCGGCTTCGGAAGTCGGCCACCACGTCGATGCCTGTCAGTTCGGCCAGCGTCGCCGGCGCATTGACCTGGATCGTGTAGCCGGCTTCCGGCCGATGGCGGACGGTCTGGCCGTGCGCGCCTATGGCGCGTACTTGGTGCGGTTCCACTTCGGCGTGCAGCAGAAGGTCGCCGACGGCGGCAGCGAAGGCGTGCGCGAGGTGCTGGCCGGCGACGGCGGCACGGTGCAGTTCATCCTCGACCGGTTCGTTGAGCGTCAGCAACGCGTCGCGCAGTTCGGCGGCCAGGCCATGATGCAGGTGGGCACGCAGCTGCACCCGCTCGCCGGAGAAATCAGCGAGAACCGCGTCGATGCCGTCCAGGCTGGTGCCGGTCATCAGACCGACGAACAATTGTGGGGCAGACACGTTGCAGATCCGGTGACCAAAGACGCGTCAATTAGACTGCGGCTCGCCGACAAAAGCCACACTCGCTGCGCGCGTTGGCGGCCGCACGATGTCATCGACCGAAAGAACCTATCCGATCACCGCCGAGGTCGAAGCCGCGCTGGCCCTGGTCAGGCGCGGTAGCGACGAACTTCTGATCGAGGCGGAGTTCGCGCAGAAGCTGGCGCGGTCCGCGGCGACGGGCACGCCGCTGCGTTGCAAGCTCGGGCTGGATCCGACGGCACCCGACATACATCTCGGTCACACCGTGGTCTTGAACAAGCTGCGGCAGCTGCAGGACCTGGGTCACACGGTGATCTTCTTGATCGGCGACTTCACCTCGATGATCGGCGACCCGTCCGGACGCAACACGACGAGGCCGCCGCTCACGCGCGCGCAGATCGAGGCCAACGCACAGACCTACTTCGAACAGGCCGCGCTGGTGCTCGACCGGGCCAAGACGGAGATCCGCTACAACTCCGAGTGGTCCGAGCCGCTCGGCGCCGCCGGAATGATCAAGCTGGCGGCGAAGTACACGCTGGCGCGGCTGCTCGAGCGCGACGATTTCGCCAAGCGCTACGCCGACGGCCAGCCGATAGCGATGCACGAGCTGCTTTATCCGCTGATGCAGGGTTACGACTCGGTGGCCTTGCTTGCCGATCTCGAACTCGGCGGCACCGACCAGAAGTTCAACCTGCTGGTCGGCCGCGAATTGCAGCGGCACTACGGGCAGGAGCCGCAGTGCATCCTGACAATGCCGCTGCTCGAGGGGCTCGACGGCGTCGAGAAGATGAGCAAGAGCAAGAACAACTACGTCGGCATCACCGAGCCGCCGTTCGAGATGTTCGGCAAGGTGATGTCGATCTCCGACGAGCAGATGTGGCGGTGGTACGACCTGCTGTCGATGCGCTCCAACAGCGAGATTGCGCAGTTCAGGCGCGAGGCGCACGCGGGCCGGAATCCGCGCGACATCAAGGTGCTTCTGGCGCAGGAAATCGTGACGCGTTTTCACTCATCACGCGCCGCCGAGCAGGCCCTGGCCGAATTCGAGGCCCGCTTCCGGGCCGGCGCGGCGCCGGACGACATGCCGGCAGTCACGGTGGCGGCGGCCCAAGGTGCGGTGACGATCGCCGCGCTGCTGAAGCAGTCGGGCCTGGCGCCATCGACCTCGGAGGCGATCCGCAATGTCGAGCAGGGCGGCGTGAAGATCGATGGCCAGAGAATCACCGATCGTGCGCTTCTGCTGCGCGCCGGCACCTATGTCGTGCAGGTCGGCAAGCGCAAGTGGGCGCGGGTCACGGTGACTTGAGGCCGTGCATCAAAGGGGCCAGGCGCGGTCGATGATCGTGTCGAAACCGGTGCCGGGCCCCAGCACGCCGTAGCAGCCCCCCTGATCGCCTCCAAGGCGCGACGCGCAGAAGGCATCGGCTACCGCAGCCGGCGCGAGACGGACGAGCAGCGCCGCCTGCATCACCAGCACGAGGCGTTGCGTCAGGTGCCGTGCCTCGACCTCCGCAGGCCCGGCGCGAAGTTGGGCAAGCAGGACGCTTGCCGCGTCATCCAGCCGCCGGTCACCGCCGCGTGCCGCCTCGGCCTCTCGTTCGACGGCTTCGACCGCCGCCGGCTCGTCGCGCAGGGCCCGCAGCACGTCCAGGCACATGATGTTGCCCGAGCCCTCCCAGATCGAATTCACCGGTGCTTCGCGATACAAGCGCGGCAGGATCGAGTCCTCGACGTAGCCGTTGCCGCCGAGCACTTCCATCGCCTCCTCGCAGAATGCGGCCGCGCGCTTGCACAGCGAGAACTTGACCGCGGGCGTGAGCAGGCGACGCAAGGCGCCGGCCTGGGCGTCATCGGTGTCGTAAAGATGGGCCAGCCAGAGCGACAGCGCGGTTGCCGCCTCCGACTCGAGCGCCAGGTCGGCGAGCACGTTCTTCATCAAAGCCTGCTCGGCGAGGCGGCGGCCGAAGGCGGCGCGATGGCGCGCGTGGTGCGTCGCCTGCACCAGCGCCTGCCGCAGCAGGGCAGCACTGCCGATACCGCAGTCGAGCCGCGTGTAGTTGACCATCTCGATGATCGTCGGCACGCCCCGGCCTTCGGCGCCGACGAGATAGGCGGTCGCGCCATCGAATTCGGCCTCGGCGCTGGCGTTCGACCGATTTCCGAGCTTGTCCTTCAGCCGCAGCAGGCGAATGGCGTTGACGCGGCCGTCGACGAACCGCGGCAGGAAGAAACAGGACAGCCCGCCAGCCGCCTGCGCCAGGATCAGGAAGGCATCGCACATCGGCGCCGACATGAACCACTTGTGGCCGGTGATGCGATACGGCTGGCCCGCGCCCGGTCGCGCCAGCGCCTCAGCGCGGGTTAGGTTGCTGCGCACGTCGGAGCCGCCTTGCTTCTCGGTCATGCCCATGCCGATCGTCGCGCCGCGCTTTGCCTCGATCGGCGCGAACTGCGCGTCGTACTGGCGCGCCTTGATTCGCGGCAGCCAGGATTGCGAAAGTTCGGGCAGCGCTTCGGCATGACGCGCCAGCACCGCAGTGGCGGCGTAAGTCATCGTCAGCGGGCACTGCGTGCCGTTTTCGATCTGGCCATAGAGCAGATAGGCGGCGGCGCGGGCGGCATGGGCCCCGCCGCGGGGTTCGGCCCAGGGGCTCGCATGCAGTCCCTGCGCGAAGCCGAGTGCCATCAGCTGGTGATAAGCAGGGTGGAATTCGACCTCGTCGCGGCGGTTGCCGAAGCGGTCATGCGTATGCAACTGCGGCAGCTGCCGATTGGCGAGAAAGCCGAGCTCGATCGTCTGCGGCTCTCCGGCGACCTCGCCGAGCCGCTGCAAGGCATCGTCGGCCCAGCCGGCGCCGGTCCAGGCCACCGCGTCGCGCAACGCCTGAT
>JBFGOX010000086.1:0-8568 GCA_041565015.1 Burkholderiaceae bacterium | reverse complement strand
CATCGAACAGCGGCCGCAGATCGCCGCTGCGCACGTCGGCCGACGTGCCCGCGTAGCCGCCGAGCGCCGAGGCGTAGATGACCGGAAAATCGAGCTGCTCCTCGCTGGCGCCGAGCTTGTCGAACAGATCGAAGGTCGCATTGACGACATAGTCGGGCCGGCTGCCGTCGCGATCGATCTTGTTGACGACGACGATCGGTTTCAGGCCGAGCGCCAGCGCCTTGCGGGTGACGAAGCGCGTCTGCGGCATCGGCCCCTCGACCGCATCGACGAGCAGCAGCACGCCGTCGACCATCGACAGCACGCGCTCGACCTCGCCGCCGAAATCGGCGTGGCCCGGCGTATCGATGATGTTGATGTGCGTGCCGGCGTAGTCGACCGCGCAGTTCTTGGCCAGGATCGTGATGCCGCGCTCGCGTTCGAGGTCGTTCGAGTCCATCACCCGCTCGGCCACCTGCTGGTTCTCGCGGAAGGTGCCCGACTGCGCGAGCAGCTTGTCGACCAGCGTGGTCTTGCCGTGGTCGACGTGGGCGATGATGGCGATGTTGCGCAGCGCGCGGCGGGTCATGATGGTATTTCCTTCAATTGAATCCGTGAGCAGCGGCCTGGATCAGCCGCTGCGGCGCCAGCACGCCATGTTCATCGACGCTGGCCACGCCGAGCAGTCGCGCCTCGGCGTAGACGCGCACGCGCGGCGAGGCGGCAAAACCCAGGCTCAGCCGCTGGCCTTGCGCAAAGCGCCCGGCATCCGTTGCATCCAGCTCCACGCGCGGCAGGCCGGCCAGCAGCGCGTCCGGCGACAGTAGCCGGGCCCGCCGTCCCGCCAGGTCCAGCGCGGCGAGTTCATCGAGCGTCAGCGCGCCCGCCAGCATCAGCGCACCGACGCGCGTGCGGCGCAGTCCGGCCAGGTGTGCGCCGCAGCCAAGCGCGGCGCCGATGTCCTCAGCCAGCACGCGCACATAGGTGCCCTTGCTGCATTCGACGGCCAGCTTCGCGACGGCGCCATCAAGGGCGATCAGCTGCAGCCGGTCGATGCGCACCGTGCGCGGCGCGCGCTCGACCTGCAGGCCGGCCCGCGCCAGCTCGTACAGCGGCCGCCCTTGCCGCTTCAGCGCCGAGTGCATCGGCGGCACCTGCTCGATCTGGCCGGTGAAACGCGCCAGCACGGCCAGCAGCGCGGCGCGGTCGAGGTCAACCGGCCTGGTCGCCGTCACTTCGCCCTCGGCGTCGCCCGTCGCGGTGGTGACGCCGAAGCGCACGTCCGCTTCGTACGCCTTGTCGGCATCGAGCAGGTCGGCCGCGAATTTCGTCGCCTCGCCGAAGGTCAGCGGCAGCAAGCCGGTGGCCAGCGGATCGAGCGTCCCGGTGTGCCCGGCCTTGCGCGCGGCAAGCAGCCTGCGCGCCTGCATCAGCGCGAAGTTCGACGTCAGGCCGCCGGCCTTGTCCAGCAGCATCACCCCGTCGACCGCATCGCCTTTCGGTCGCTTCATCCGGCCTGCGCTCCGCGCCTACTTGCCGCGGCCGACGGCCTGATCGATCAGACGGTCGATCTCGAAGCCGCGCTCGACCGACGTGTCGTGCACGAAGTGCAGGCGCGGCACGGTGTGGATGCGCAGCCGCTTGAACAGCAGGTTGTGCAGATGGCCGGCGGCAGAGTTCAGGCCTGCCGCGGCGACGTCGACGTCGGCGCCGATCACGGTGAAATACACCTTCGCGTGCGCGTAATCGGGCGTGACCTCCACGCCGCTGATCGTCACCAGGCCAACGCGCGGATCGCCGACTTCGGTACGGATCAGTTCGGCCACGTCGCGCTGGATCTGGTCAGCGATACGCTGGCCGCGCTGGGGTTTGGTGGAGCGCTTCATCGCTTCTCGCAGCGCGCAGATCACGCATGACAGCGGCGGTGCCGGCGATGACGGGCGCCACGCGCGCTATGAGAGCATCTCCCGCCTCTCATGGGCGGCGAAGCCCGCCGTCATCGCGGCCGCAGGCCGCACCCATCCGTCATCACAACGTACGCGCCACCTCCTGCACCTCGAAGATCTCGAGCTGGTCGCCTTCCTTGATGTCGTCGTAACCCTTCAGGCTCAGGCCGCACTCGAAGCCGGCCTTGACTTCGCGCACGTCGTCCTTGAAGCGCTTCAGCGACGACAGCTCGCCGGTCCAGATCACCACGTTGTCGCGCAGCAGGCGCGCGCTGGCGCCACGCTTGACCAGGCCGTCGAGCACCATGCAGCCGGCCACCGAGCCGACCTTCGGCACGCGGAAGATCTGCCGGATCTCGACCAGGCCGAGCACCTGCTCGCGCTGCTCGGGCGCCAGCATGCCGGACAGCGCCGCCTTCACCTCGTCGACGGCGTCGTAGATGATGTTGTAGTAGCGGATGTCGATGCCGCTGCTTTCGGCCATCTTGCGCGCCAGCTGGTCGGCGCGCACGTTGAAGCCGATGATCACCGCCTTCGAAGCGATGGCCAGGCCGACGTCGGACTCCGAGATGCCGCCGACCGCCGCGTGCACGACCTGCACCTTGACCTCGTCGGTCGACAGCTTGGTCAGCGCGTGAACGAGCGCCTCCTGCGAGCCTTGCACGTCGGCCTTGATGATCAGCGGCAAGGTCTTGCTCTCGCCGATCTGCTCGAACATGTTCTCCAGCTTGGCCGCCTGCTGCTTGGCCAGCTTGGTGTCGCGGAACTTGCCCTGGCGATACAGCGCGATCTCGCGCGCCTTCTTCTCGTCGCCGAGCACGATCAGCTCGTCGCCGGCGGCCGGCACGTCGGACAGGCCCTGGATCTCGACCGGGATCGAAGGCCCGGCATCCTGAACCGCCTTGCCCTTTTCGTCGAGCATCGCGCGCACGCGGCCGAAGGCTGCGCCGGCAAGCACGACGTCGCCGCGCTTCAGCGTTCCCGACTGCACCAGCACGGTGGCCACCGGACCGCGGCCCTTGTCGAGCCGCGACTCGATGATCAGGCCCTTGGCCGGCGCATCCTGCGGTGCCTTCAGCTCCAGCACCTCGGCCTGCAACAACACTTGCTCGAGCAGGTCGTCGATGCCCTGGCCCGATTTCGCCGACACCGGCACGAACGGCGAGTCGCCGCCGTACTCCTCCGGCACCACCTGGTTGGCCACGAGCTCCTGCTTGACGCGCTCGGGGTTCGCTTCCGGCTTGTCGATCTTGTTCAGCGCCACCACCAGCGGCACGCCGCCTGCCTTGGCGTGGGCGATCGCCTCCTTGGTCTGCGGCATCACGCCGTCGTCGGCCGCCACCACCAGAATCACGATGTCGGTGGCCTTCGCACCGCGGGCGCGCATGGCGGTGAACGCCTCGTGGCCCGGCGTGTCGAGGAAAGTGACGATGCCGCGCGGTGTTTCGACGTGATAGGCGCCGATGTGCTGCGTGATCCCGCCGGCCTCGCCGGCGGCGACCTTGGTGCGGCGGATGTAGTCGAGCAGCGAGGTCTTGCCGTGATCGACGTGGCCCATGATCGTGACCACCGGCGGCCGCGCCACCGGCGGTGCCTCGGACAGCTCGATGCCTGCCTCGGCCAGCAACGCTTCCGGATCTTCAGCTTTCGCCGCGGCGGCCTTGTGGCCCATTTCCTCGGCGATGATGATCGCCGTGTCCTGGTCGAGCATCTGGTTGATCGTCACCATCTGACCCATCTTCATCAGGACCTTGATGACCTCGGAGGCCTTGACCGCCATCTTGTGCGCCAGGTCGGCCACGGTGATCGTCTCCGGCACGACGAAGTCGCGCACGATCGGCTCCGTCGGCATTGCCACCGGCACCCGCTCCTCGTGCTTCTCGGTGCGGCGGCCGCGCGGGCCGCGCCAGCCGAAGCTGCGGCCGGCGCTGGCATCGCCGCGCGTCTTCAGCGCGCGCCGTTTCGCTGCATCTTCCGACCAGCTCGACGCCAGCTTGCCCGACTTGATCTCCTTGACCCCGGGCTTCTTCTCGTCGCGCTTGGCCTCGGCCGGCTTGGCCTCGGCCTTCGCCGCCGGTTTGTGCAGCGTACCGGTGGCCGCCGGCTCGGGTGCCTTCAGCACCTTCTTCGGCGCCGCCATCATGTCCTTGATCGCCGCCACCTCGTCCTCGACCGCGCGCCGCGCGCGATCCTGCTGCGCCTGCGCCTCGCGCGCGACGGCTTCGGCCGCTGCGTGCTCGGCCTTTGCCTTCTGCAGCGCGGCATGTTCGAGAGCCTCGCGCGCCTGCGTTTCGGCCGCGGTTTCCTCTTCGCGGCGCTGCGCCTCGGTGACCTCGCGCTGCGCACGCTCGGCGCGCTCTCGGGCCTCGGCGGCCTGGCGGGCGGTCAGTTCCGCCTGGCGGCGTGCTTCTTCCTCGCGCTTGCGCAGCTCGACCTCGTCGACCACTGCCGCCGGTGCCGGCGCGACTTCGGGTTCGGCCTCGGCGGCGTCGCGTTTGACGAACGTGCGCTTCTTGCGCACTTCGACCTGGATCGTGCGCGCGCGGCCGGTGCCGTCGGCCTGCTTGATCTCCGAGGTCTGCTTGCGTGTCAGCGTGATCTTCTTCTTCTCTGGCGCGGCGCCGCCATGCGCCTTGCGCAGCGAGTCAAGCAAGCGCGCCTTGTCGGCCTCGCTCAGTCCGTCGTTCTCGCCGCTCTTGTCGACGCCCGCCGCGCGCAGCTGTTCCAGCAACAACGCGGGCGGGACCTTCAGTTCGGCGGCGAATTGGGCAACTGTATTGCTCTGCATGTATTCCTCGGACCAGATATCTCGGCTAATTCCTGCGCATCACGGCTCGTGGTTCAGCCTTGATCGGCCTCCTCGGCGAACCAGTGCGCGCGCGCCGCCATGATGAGGAGCTTGGCGCGCTCCTCGTCGGCACCGTCGATGGCGCGCTTGTCCTCGTCGGTGACGTCATTGAAACCGCTGTCGATCAGCTGCCGCGCGCGCATCGCCGGCAGCGCCATGATCGCCCGCAGATCGTCGACCGCGAGTTCGGCCAGGTCGTCGCGCGTGTGCACATCACAGCCGACCAGCCGCGCGGCCAGCTCCCTGTCCATGCCGTCCAGATCGAGCAGCGACACGTCGGCCTGCTCGATGTTTTCCTCGCGGGCGATCGCCTCGGTCAGCAGCGCGTTGCGGGCGCGGTTGCGCAGCTCCTCTACCGTGTCGGAATCGAAGGCCTCGATGTCGAGCAGTTCCTGCATCGGCACGTAGGCGATCTCATCGAGCGTGGAGAAGCCCTCGTCGATCAGGATGTCGGCGATCTCCTCGTCGACGTCGAGTTTTTCCATGAACAGCTGCCGGACGTACGTCTTCTCGCCTTCGCGTTTTTCGGCCGACTCCTCGGCGGTCATGATGTTGATCTGCCAGCCGGTCAGTTCCGAGGCCAGCCGCACGTTCTGGCCGCCGCGGCCGATCGCAATCGCCAGGTTCTCCTCGTCGACGACCACGTCCATCGCGTGCCGCTCTTCGTCGACGACGATCGACGAGACGTTGGCCGGGGCCAGGGCGCCGATGACGAACTGCGCCGGATCCTCCGACCACAGCACGATGTCGACGCGCTCGCCCGACAGTTCGTTGGTCACCGCCTGCACACGCGAGCCGCGCATGCCCACGCAGGTGCCGATCGGGTCGATGCGGCGGTCATTGGTCCACACGGCGATCTTGGCGCGCACGCCGGGATCGCGAGCGGCCGACTTGATCTGCAGCAGCCCCTGCTCGATTTCCGGCACTTCGAGCTCGAACAGCTTCTTGAGGAACTCCGGCGAGGTGCGCGACAGGATCACCGCCGGGCCGCGCTGGGTGCGGTCGATCTTGGCCACGAAGGCGCGAACGCGATCGCCGATGCGCAGGTTCTCCTTGCCGATCGTCTCGTTGCGCGGCAGCCGCGCTTCGATCTTGCCGATCTCGACGATGAAGTCGCCCTTGTCCATCCGCTTGATGGTGCCGTTGATGACTTCGTCACCGCGGGCGAGGAATTCGGTCAGCAGCTGTTCGCGCTCGGCATCGCGGATCTTCTGCAGGATCACCTGCTTGGTGTCCTGGGCGAAACGACGGCCGAGCTCCTGCGGCGGCAGCTGCTCCTCGATGTGCTCGTCGACCTCGATGTCGGCGATCTGCTCGCGCGCGTCCGACAGGATGATCTGGTGCCCCGGTTCCTGCAGGCCGGCCTCGTCGGGAACGACCAGCCAGCGGCGGAAGGCGTCGTAATCGCCGCTCTCGCGGTCCACCGAGACACGGATGTCGACATCCTCCTCGTCGAACAGACGCTTGGTGGCCGCGGCCAGCGCCGATTCGAGCGCGCCGAAAACGATCTCGCGCGGTACGTTCTTCTCGCGCGCAAGCGCATCGACCAGCAAAAGAATCTCACGGCTCATCAGGAGCGCTCCTCACTCGGCACGGCTTCGCGCGCCTTTGATCCAAAATCCACCTGCGGCACCAGCCGGGCCTTGTCGACCTCGGCCAGCGCCAGTTCGAACACCGGCATCTGCGGCACCGGCGCCTTCTTCGAGCGCGCTGCACTCGGTGTCTTGCGCGCCGGCGGCGGCACGGGCGGCGGTGATTCGCGCAGCCGGACCCATTCGCCACCGGGCTCGCCACCGGCGGCCAGAACGGTGCCGCGCAGCTTGCGCCGACCTTCGTGCGGCGCGTAAAGCTGCAGCGCCACTTCGGCGCCGACGAAGCGCGCGAAATCGCGCAGCCCGCGCAGCGGCCGATCGAGCCCCGGCGAAGACACCTCCAGCCGGTCGTAGTCGACGCTTTCAACCGCGAACAGATGTGTCAGCTGGTGGCTGACGCGCTCGCAGTCTTCAAGGCCGATGCCGCCCGGCTTTGGCGTGTCGAGCGTGACGCGAAGCAGCCCGTGGCCGACCCGTTCGAGATCGACCAACTCGTAGCCGAGCCCCATCACGGTGCGCTCGACCAATGCCGACAGTTCGTTCGTCACCCTAGTCACGCCAGGCGTCTGTCCAGGCGCCAGCCTCGCAAGGCCGGCGCAGAAAAAAAAATGGGCTCAGAAGCCCATTCGTTGTTTTCAACAGGCTCGCGCGATCCGGATCCGGCGTCCGCCTTGCTCAGGACGTACCGAAGACCCCCGGTGCGCGGGCGGCCGAACCTGTTTCTTACAGGGCAGCAGCCGCAACCTGAAGATTATACGTGGTCCCGCACGCCTCTCAAGCGCGCGGGTCGAGCGGACTTATGAGCCGAACTTGCGCGGCTTGCGCGGATGACCGCGGCCGCCGTGACCGGGGCGGCCCAGGCCGCCGAATCCGGGTCGGCCGCCGGCGGCGATGTACTGCACCGTGCTCGTCATCGGATCGGGCTGGCGCGGCGGGCCCAGCCGCTGCGGCTTGTTGCGCCGTCCGCCTTGTCCCTGCGGTCGGCCGCCGCCGTTGCCGCGACCGCGCACTTCGTCTTCAGCAATGCCGAGATCGTGCATCCAAGCGCGTACCCATTCCGGCGACAGTTCGACGAAGCGACCGCGCGACAGCGTGCGCGGCAGTTGCACCGCACCGTAACGGATGCGGATCAGCCGGCTGACCTCGAGGCCGACCGCGGCGAACATCCGCCGCACCTCGCGGTTGCGCCCTTCGCCGATCGTCACGCGGTACCAGCGGTTCACGCCCGTGCCACCTTCGTCTTCGATGCGCGAGAACTGCGCCATGCCGTCATCGAGCGGCACGCCATCGAGCAGTTTCTGGCGCGCCTCCGGCATCAGTTCGCCAAGCACGCGCACGGCGTATTCACGCTCGACCTCGTAGCGCGGGTGCATCAAGCGGTTGGCGAGATCACCCGACGTGGTCAGGAGCAGCAGCCCTTCGGTGTTGAAATCCAGCCGCCCGACCGCAACCCACCGCCCGCCGGAAACCTTCGGCAGCCGGTCGAACACCGTGGCCCGTTCGCCGGGATCGTCCTGCGAGACGATTTCGCCGGCCGGCTTGTGATAGACGAGTACGCGCGGCAGCCGACCCGGCTGCTTGCGCGCCAGCGGCTTGCCGGTCACCCGCACCTGATCACTGGGCAGCACGCGCTGGCCAATATGCGCCGGTTCGCCGTTGACGGACACCCGGCCGGCAATGATCAGTTCCTCCATGTCGCGTCGGGAGCCGACGCCCGCATCGGCAAGGATCTTCTGCAGTTTTTCCGACTGCGCACTGGCTGCCTGTTTGGCGGCGCGACGACCCCGCTCGAGCAGTTCGCGCGCCAGCGGCGCCTGTGGAAGACCGTCAGGATTCAGATCTTCGCCCTCGCCAACGACCAGCGGTGCGAGCGACCTGGCCTCGGGCATCGCGTCTGTGTCGCCGCCCGCGACCTGCCCGCCCGGCGCATTGGGCTGGCCGGACTGGCCGCGACCACGACCGCCGCGGCCGCGACGGCGCCGGCCGCGCGGACCGCGCGGGCCACGCGCATCGCCACCCTGTCCCGGCTGCAACTCGTCGCCCGCGGCGTTCGCGTCACCCGCTTCACGATCGGCATCGCCATCGCGCGGGTCCGCGTCCGCTGCCGGCTCGGGCCCCTGATCGTGGAAGTCGTCGTCGTCGTCGGCCGGCGGCCGGATCGCATGCGTCATGGCAAGTGTCGTCTCTAGTGGGACGGTCGGAT
>JBFGOX010000085.1:0-8582 GCA_041565015.1 Burkholderiaceae bacterium | reverse complement strand
GCAGCCGCTGCAGCGCCTGGCGGAGGTCGCGAATCGCAATGGCGGATTCGGCACCGGCGGCTTCGTCGGCGCGCTCGACCCCGGCATCGGCCAGGGCGTCAAGCGAATCGGTCGGCCGCCACCGCCGCGTGCCGTTGACAAACACGCCATGCATGACGGTGAATAGCCAGGCACGCAGATTCGTTCCGGGCTGCCACAGCGCGCGCTTGACCCAGGCCCGCTCGAGCGTGTCCTGCGTCAGGTCGTCAGCCGCCTCGCGGCTTCCGGTCAGCGCGCGAGCGAACCGGCGCAGGCGCGGGATCAGAGCTTCGAGTTCGGCAGCGGTGAAGGCGGACATCGCCGGCACACAGTAATCGATCGCGCATCACGCGGCGAGCGTATGGCCGGCGGCCCCGGACGACAGCCAGCCATCTGCAGACCACGTTGCACCGCCGACCCACAACTCGCTAAACGCCACTGGCTGCGGCTTTATTCCGATGGCCGGCTAGATCTCCTGCGGGTCGACCTCGATCTGCCAGCGCACGCGCGGACCGCTCGCCGGCTCCGGGCATCGCAGATCGTCCAGCCATTCGCGCAGGAACGCCTGCAACTGGCTGCGGCTGGGCGCTTCGACCAGCATCTGTGCGCGCGAGACGCCGGCGAGCCGGGCCAGCGGCATCGGTACCGGGTCGTACAGGCTCACCTCGGGAACGCACGTGCGGCCGCGTTCGCGCGCCTGGGCAAGAAAGGCGATGGCCGCATCGAGCGTCTTGGCCTGTGCGGTGAGCAGCGCCTGCGGGACGAACGGCGGCATGCCGGCGGCACTGCGCTCGTCGAGCTGGCTGCGCGCGAAGCCCTCGTAGTCGAAGCGACGCAGCGCATCGAACAGCGGGTGCGCCGGAAAGCGCGTCTGCACCAGCACCCGGCTGGGCAGGCCGCTGCGCCCGGCGCGACCAGCGACCTGCAGAACGGTCGCGAACAGGCGCTCGGGGGCGCGGAAATCGTGCGAGACGAGTTGTGCGTCGGCGTTGACGATGCCGACCAGCGAAACGCGCCGGAAGTCATGGCCTTTGGCGATCATCTGCGTGCCGACCAGCACGTCGGTGTCGCCGGCGTGCACCGACGCCAGCGCCGCGCCCGCGGCGCCCCGGCGCCGCGTCGTGTCGCGGTCGATGCGCAGGATCCGCGCCTGCGGCAGCACCGTGGCCAGCGTCTCCTCGAGCCGCTGCGTGCCGTGGCCGACCGCCTGCAGGTTCTGGTTGCCGCAGGTCGGGCACGAGCGCGGCACCGGCGCGCGCCAGCCGCAGTGATGGCAGTGCAGGGCGCTGTCGGTCTTGTGGAAGGCGGCAAACACGGCGCAGTCCGGACACGTCGACAGCCAGCCGCAGGCTGCGCAGGAAACGACCGGCGCATAGCCGCGGCGATTGATGAAGACGAGCGCCTGTTCGCCCCGCGCCACGGTCTGCTCGATAGCCTGCCGCAAAGGCTCGGTCAGTCCGTTGACGGGCTTATGCAGCTGCAGGTCGACCAGCTCGACCTGTGGCTGCGCGGCCTCGCTGGCACGGCGCGGCAACTGCAGCAGCCGGTAGCGGCCAGCGGTGGCCTGCGACCAGCTTTCGAGCGCCGGCGTGGCCGAGCCAAGAATCACCGGCGCGTCGATCATTTGCGCGCGCTTCACCGCCAGGTCGCGCGCCGAGTAACGAACGCCGTCACCGGCCTTGTAGGAGGCATCGTGCTCCTCGTCGACGATCAGCAGGCGCAGCTGCGGCAGCGGGGCGAACACGGCCAGCCGGGTGCCCAGCACGATGCGCGCCCGGCCCTCGTGGGCGGCGAGCCAAGCGGCCGAGCGCTCGGCGGCCGCAAGCCCGCTGTGCAGACAGACGATCGCCGTCGAGGCAAAGCGCGTCCGCAGCCGGCCCTGCAACTGCGGTGTCAGGCCGATCTCCGGCACCAGAAGCAGCACCTGCGCCGATGACTGGCGCGCGAGCACCATTTCGATTGCCGCCAGGTAGACCTCGGTCTTGCCGCTGCCGGTCACCCCGTGCAGCAGAAACGTGGCGAACGCCTGCGTACCCGTAACGGTATCGGCCGCGCGCACCTGGTCGGCGTTCAGCGACGGGCGCTCGACTGCCGCTGGCGACGGCGCAGCCTCGAGCGAGCGCGCGCGCAGTTTGTTCAATGACGAGGTCCAGCGCGGGCCAGGCGGCGAACGCAGCAACGGCGGCAGCGCGGCCACCGCCACCTGGCCCCAGGCGTGCTGGTAATAATCGGCCGCGAATCGCGTGAAGGCACACCACGATCGATCGAGCGGCGTGATCTCGCCGAGCCATCTCTTGACCGGGCGGATCTTCTCCTCCGCCAGCGACGACGACTCGCTGAGCCCGACGCAGAGCCCGATCATGTCGCGCCGGCCCACCGGCACGACGCAGCAGCGACCCACCAGAGCGTCTTGCGTGCCGGCGTCGAGCCGATACGTCAGCGGCTGGCTGACCGGCAGATCGACGACGACTTCAGCGTAGACAGCGCCCGGAGCGCTCATCCGATCTCATGCACGCTCTAAACAACGTTGGCCAACCGCATGTTTTATTTAGTTTTGATGACAAGCCGTGTAACTGTGGATAACAGTGTGAACAACTCGGCGCCAGACGCCGCGCCAGCCCCACCGGAATCGGTTCGGGAATCGCACGCTAGAAACGGGCCAGGATTTTTGCGCCGGAAAATCAAATGCTTAGGCCGCAACAAGGACGCGCGAATACGGGATGTGCGGCGTCAAGGCCGTGTTTTCTTGCTGAGCGCGGCTTTGTGAATAAGTCAAGTGGTTTGGCGAAAAAACATCGAGCTGGAGAGGAGGGCTCAGGCGGCGGCGCCGCCCGGCTTCTTGCGCATGCGCCGGCTGGTTTCGTGCACGGCGTTCACCAGCACGGCCACCGCTTCCGGCGGCGTGTGCAGTGAAATCCCGTGCCCGAGATTGAAGACATGGCCGGCGCCGGCCGCCGGCGGCCCGAAAGCCGCAAGCGCCCGTTCGACTTCGCGGCGGATTCCGTTCTCGTCGGCAAACAGCACCATCGGGTCGACGTTGCCCTGCAGCGCACACCGGGAGCCGATTCGCGCGCGCGCGGCCCCGAGGTCGACGGTCCAGTCCAGGCCGACGGCATCGCATCCCGTGTCGGCGATCTGCTCCAGCCACAGCCCACCGCCCTTGGTGAAGACAATGGTTGGTACGCGCTCACCGTCCTGTTCGCGCTTTATTTTCCGGACGACTTCGTGGATGTATGCCAACGAAAACTCCTGGTAGGCGGCATCGGCCAGGGCACCGCCCCAGGTGTCGAAGATCATCACTGCCTGCGCGCCGGCCTCGATCTGACCGTTCAGGTACTCGGCCACCGCGGCGGCGTTGGCCGAGAGGATGCGATGCAGCAGGTCAGGGCGCCGATACAGCATGGTCTTGATCAGCCGAAAGTCGTCCGAGCCGCCGCCTTCGACCATGTAACAGGCCAGCGTAAAGGGACTGCCCGAAAAACCAATCAGCGGTACACGATTGCCCAGCGCCCGGCGAATCTCCGCGACCGCGTCCATCACATAACGCAGCCGGCCGACGATGTCGGAAACGGCCAGTCGATTGACGTCATCCTCGGCGCGAACCGGTCGCTCGAACTTCGGCCCCTCGCCATCGGCGAAATAAAGGCCCAGCCCCATCGCGTCGGGAATGGTCAGGATGTCGGAGAACAGGATCGCCGCATCCAGCGCGTAGCGCTCGAGCGGCTGCAGGGTCACTTCCGTGGCCAGCGCCGGCGACTTGGCCAGCGCCATGAAGCTGCCCGCGCGCGCCCGAGTGGCACGATATTCAGGCAGGTAGCGGCCGGCTTGACGCATCAGCCAGACCGGCGTGTAGTCGGTCGGCTGGCGCAACAGCGCCCGCAAGAGGGTGTCGTTTTCGGGTCGCACGCGGTGGGAGCCAGCCGGTTGAAACGCAGGAACGCGCGCGCGGATTTTCGCACGCCGGTAGCGGCCGGCCCCGTGGCCTGGCTGCGGGCCGAACGCGACGGCGTCGCGATTCTCATCCATTTGCAGCCAGGGGCTCGGCGCAGCGGCATTGCGGGCGAGCACGGCGGGCGGCTGAAGATCGCAGTCCAGGCGCCGCCCGTCGACGGACGGGCCAACGCGGCCTTGATCGGGTGGGTGGCCGATCGCCTCGGCGTGCCGCAACAGATGGTGAGCCTGATAGCCGGGCATCAAGGGCGGGACAAGACAATTCGCGCCAGCGGCGTCGATGTCGATCGCGCCCGACAAGTGCTGAGCCCGGAATGAAAAAGGGCGGACCCGCGGGCCCGCCCTTCGGCAACAAGCCTTGCCGGATTACTTCTTGACTTCGGCTTTCTCTTCTTTCTTGGCTTCCACCTTGGCTTCCGTCTTGGCAGCCGGCTTGGCCGCTTCCTTCGAAGCCTCGACCTTGGCGGCCGGCTTGGCTTCGGCTTTCTTCTCTTCCTTCTTCACATCGGCCGCAAAGGCGGTGCCAGCGGCAAACACGGCGGCGATCAGCGCAGCAAACAGCTTGTTCATGTAAATCCCTGTCTCGGTTGATTGGTCAGTCAATGACGTCCGACCGCCGACGGCTGCCGGACGGCGAACGATACGCATAAACGCATAAGCATTTGTGCGGTTGACACCGTCGACCGACGGATTGGGATTTACTGAATCAGCTGGGCCTGGGCCAGCGAACGGAGCTGGAACAGGTTGTCCTGGCGGAAAAGCCAGGTTTCGGTCAGTCGCACCGCGCCGCGGCTGGCCAGGGCGCGAGGCGGCGGCGGCAGCGGCGAAGCCGCCTGGGCGGTCCTGACGGCCTCGTCGCCCAGCTCCCGTGCGTGCCCCGGGGCGCGCAGCACGCTGGCCCGCTCGATTCGGCCATCGGCGGCGACGGTGAGTTCGAGGACGACGATCGCCTTCAGCGGATGCGGCGGCCGACCCTCGAATACCCGCTGCCGGTTCACCGACTGGATGTGCTGCGCCAGCGCCCGCCGCCACTCGGTCTCGGAAAGATGCGGCGCGGGCAGCGGCGCCGCGGGCGGCGGCGGCATCGGCGCGGCGACCGGCGCCGGCGGCAACGCAACGGGAGCGGGGGCCGGCGGCGGCAAGGCGCAGCCCGCAACACCGGCCAGTGCGGCGGCGGCTGACCACCGCAAGAAGTTTTGGCTCAGGTTCGGCACGGCACCTCGCAGGCGTCACGGGATCGATTGCCGGCGAGCATCGCAAGCGCCCGGGCGGCCGACAATCCCGCGTCGTCCTACAGCGTAAGGTCGAAACCGATCATCCCGGTCGTGCCCGGCGCCGGCTCGAAGAATCGCGAGTTGCCTTCGTTGACGATGACCGAGCCGGCGTAGGTCTTGTCGAGCACGTTGTTCACGCGCACGAACAGCCGCGCGCTGCGGCCAACCAGGTCGAGCGTACGGGCCATCGCCAGATTGAGCACGCCATAGCCGGCCGCGCGATCCGTGTTGGCGTCGTTCACCCATAGCGAAGACTGGCCCCGCCATTCGGCGCTCAGGTCGGCCCAGCCGGCCCGATACTTCACCTCTGCGAACAGCGTGCGTGCCGGCACGCCGGGCAACTTCGCGCCGGCCGACACCGGGACATCGGGCGTCGTGCAGGGCGCCGATCCGCAAGCGAGAAAGGACGCGTCGAAGCGGGCGTTCAGGTAGGCGCCGCTGACATACAGCGACCAGGCTGGCGTCGGCCGCCAGTCGAGCGAGGCTTCGAGTCCATTGCGGCGGGTTCGGGCGACGTTGGCGAACGAACTTCGGCCGCCGGTATTCGTTCGCACTACCAGGTCGTCGCGCGTTTCCACGGCAAACAGCGCCAGTGTGGCGCGCAGCGAACGCCCGACGAGCAGCTTCACGCCCAGTTCGAAGTTGTCGCTGCGCGCGGCGGAGAGCTCGGCATTGAATCCGGCCGAACCGTCCGGCCGATAAGCGAGCTCATTGAGCGTCGGCGTCTCGAAGCCGCGGCCGTAGGCGGCGTACCAGGCCAGCGAATCGTTCGGACGGTAGACGACGCCCACGGTCGGGCTGAGCGCGGAAAACGAACGCTCACCCGAATCGTCGCCGTTCACGCCGACGATGTAGTGGTCGTGCGACTCGAAGCGAACATGCGATCGCCGAAGGCCGGCATGAACGCGCCAGTGCTCGGACGCGCGCCACTCGACTTGCGCGTACGGGTCGACGGCGGTCAGCACGTTCGTTTCGTCGCGCCGCAAACGCCCCAGCACGCCGAGCGTGGTCCCGATGAAATTTTCGAATCCGCGCCGGTCCTCGTTCAGCCGCTCGGCACTGAGGCCGATGCTGGCGGTCAGGTCGCCGAGTTCCCAGGAGGCGCGCAGGTCGGCGCCGCCGAAGAGACGATCGAAATCCACCACGCCACCGGGCTGCAGGGGGCTCGACTGCGCGGCGACCGGGATCGACAGGAACTGCGTGATCGACCGGGTGCCGATCCACGCTGCAGCGCTCAGCGTGCCGTCGCGCGCGAAGGCGGCCTCGGTGCTGGCTCCGAGCGTGACCTGCCTCGTGCTCTTGCGCGTGTTGAACAACAGCGCGCGGTCCGATACCTGCGTCGGATCGGCATCGAACTGCGGTCGCGTCACGCCCAGCGGGTCCTGCGTGTCGGGCATGTCGACCGCGTTGAGCGAGACCCGTGCCTGTCCGAGCGGCGTGTCGAGGAAAGCAGCGCGCAGGTTGAAGGCATCGCGACGGGCGGCGCTGTGCTCACGCTCACCCGGCGTGTGAAAGCGGCTCGCATCGAGCGCGAACGCGTACGGGCCCTTGCCGCCGACCGCGTTCAGGCCGGCGCGCCAGGCGCCGGAACTTTCGAGAAAGCCGTTCAGCGTGAAGCTCGGGCGTTGCGGCCTCAGCTCGCTCGTCAACGCAATGACGCCGCCGGAGGAGTTGCCGTACAGGGCAGAGAAGGGTCCGCGCAGCACCTCGATCCGCTGCGCGGCGCCGAGCGGAAAGTGCGACACCTGCCCCTGTCCGTCCGGCGACGTGGCCGGAACGCCGTCGACATACAGGCGCACGCCGCGCACGCCGAAACTCGCGCGCGAGCCGAAGCCGCGAATCGAGATCTGCTGGTCCTGCGCGTAGTTCTGCCGGTCGAGCACGACGATGCCCGGAACGCGCCCGAGCGTCTCGGACAGATTCACGCGCGGCTGCGCATCGCGAATCGTGTCGCGACTGATGACGTCGACCGACGCCGGCGCGTCCAGCAAGGCCCGTTCGACGCGTGTCGCCGTAACGACCACCGGCGCGAGTTCGGCATCGGCCTCGCGGTCTGGCGCGCGCTGCGCGTTCGCCGCTGCGACAAGAAACAGAAGCGGGGAGGCAATGGCGAGGCGCAGGATCATCTCGCAACCGACCGGCAGGTCCTTGAGGGGAGTTCGGCTCGAGCGCGCAGCACGGTCTCGCGAGCTATCCACCGGAAGGCTGCGCGGTCGACAGGCCAGCGCGTCGCCCGATGTCAGCGAACGACGAGCACGGGACGGTCGCTGCGCGCCAGCACTTTCTGCGTTTCGCTGCCGAGCAACAGCGTCGCAAATCCCCGCCGCCCGTGCGAGGCCATCACGATCAGCTCGCACTGCTCGGCATCGGCCGCCTGCAGGATGACGTCGTCGGCATGCCCTTCGCGCAGCACCCGCGCGAACGACACGCCGGCACCGGTAGCGGCGGCCTCGATTTCGTCGAGATGTTCGTTGGCCGCTGCAGCGGCCTGCGCCTGGAACTTCGCCTCGGCGGGCGCTGATTCGCCGACGCCGTGGTACGGATACACGGGCAGCGCGGCGCAGCCAACGAGACCCGACCCGAGTGACTTGGCAAGGCCGATCGCAACGTTGGCCGCGCGACGCGACAGCTCGCTGCCGTCGGTGGCGACGAGGATTCGTCGAGTCATGGTTTCTTCTCCGACGCGTGTACCGCGACGACCACAGGATACTGACAAGGCTGCCCGCGCATCACGACCAGCCGTTGACAGCGGTCAAGCGGCCGCCTGGGCGCAGATGCCGCCGGCGGTCATCGGCTACTGCCGTACCGACGGCGTCTTCAGCGTCCGCGCAGCTTCTTGATTGCGGCCAGCTGTGCCGCGAGGGCCGACATTTCGGCCTCGACCTTGGCGATTTCCAGATCGCTGGTCGCCGTCCGCCGCGCCTCCTCGGCGGCCTTCAGTGCCTCGTTGGCCTTCGCTTCGTCGAGATCCTTGGCGCGGATCGCGGTGTCGGCCAGCACGGTGACGAGGTTCGGCTGCACCTCGAGAATGCCGCCGGCGACGAACACCTGGTCTTCTTCACTCACGCCAGTCTGCTGGATGCGCACGACACCGGGCTTGATTCGCGTGATCAGCGGCGCATGACGCGGATAGATGCCGAGCTCGCCCGCCTCGCCCGGCAGCACAACGAAGTCCGCTTCGCCGGAGAAGATCTCTTCTTCGGCACTGACGACATCGACCCGAATGGTAGCCATGTGAATCTCGGTTGGGGACAGAGCTCTTGGCGGCGCGGCGCGCCGGTCTCAAGGCCTGTCGCGCAAGTTCATTGGATCTTCTTCGCCTTCTCGAAGACCTCGTCG
>JBFGOX010000084.1:0-8603 GCA_041565015.1 Burkholderiaceae bacterium | reverse complement strand
GATGACGGCGTACGTCGGTGCCGACAAAACCGCAGACGAGCCGCGTCGGCGCGCCTCCGCCACCATGCACCATGCGCAGCAGCCCGCCTTCGACCGGCTGGACCACCGGCGGTGGACTTGCCGGCGGCAGGCCCACCGCGCTGGCCAGCAGATGCGGATCGTTACGAGGCAGCAGCACGATCTGCCCCGCACGAACCTCGACCGGCGTCATGCCATCGGCGGTGACCAGCATGCCGCCGTCGATGACGTAATGGAAGGCGACGATGTTCGTCGGCACTCGCTCGGCCCGCGGAAAGTCCTCCGGACCGACGCGCGATTCAACACACCACGGCGCCGTGAAGGCGGCGTCGAGAAACACGCCCCCAGAAATGCGCAATGCCTTCAGCACGTCGGACAGCGCGTCCATCAGCGTATCCCCCGTTCACGTGCAGCCAACTCGGTCGGCGGCGGATCGGTCAAATACGGCGGTGGCCCGGCCATGTTCACGCCGCCGCTCCACTCCTAAGGTACGGGCCTCACTCGGAATCGCGGTCGACACCGTCGTGGCGACCGCCTCCGAGACGACAGAGACGAACCCCACCCAGGAGAGATCACATGAAGCACCAAGACTCGGCCGGGTACTCGGTCACCGGCGCAACGGCCGACGGCCTGACCCATTTCGAAACCACCGCCCATCAGTTCCGCTGCTACATCGGTGATCCGGTCGCCTCGGTCGATGCAGCCCTGGCCGCCGCACCGGACATGGCGATGGCGCACGCGATGAAAGCTTACCTGTACCTGCTCGGAACCGAGCCGGCTGGCCTGCCGGTGGCGCGCGATTGCCACGCCGCGGCCACCCGGCTGGCGGCGACCGAGCGCGAGCGTGGTCACGTCGAGGCGGTGCGCCTGCTGATCGACGGCCGCTGGCGCGACGCCGGGCGTGTGCTCGAAGACGTGAGCATCGCCTTCCCGCGCGATGCGCTGGCGCTGCAGGCCGGCCACCAGATCGATTTCTTCTGCGGCGATTCGCGCATGTTGCGCGATCGCATCGCGCGCGCGCTGCCGGCGTGGAGCAAGTCGATCCCCGGCTACCACGCGCTGCTCGGCATGCATGCCTTCGGCCTGGAGGAAACCGGCGACTACGCGCAAGCTGAAAAGCAGGGCCGTAAGGCGGTGGAGCTGGAACGGCGCGATACCTGGGCCTGGCACGCTATCGCGCACGCCTTTGAGATGCGCAATCAGCCGCAGGAAGGGTTGGCCTGGATGCACACCGACACCGCGGCGTGGGCGCAGGACAGTTTCTTCTCGGTGCACAACTGGTGGCATCTGGCGGTATTCCATCTGGAACTCGGCGCCAGCGACGAAGCACTGCGTCTGTTCGACGGGCCGATCTTCGGCCAGCCGTCGAACGTCGCGTTGAACATGATCGACGCCTCGGCGCTGCTGTGGCGGCTGATGCTGCGCGGCGTCGACGTCGGCAACCGCCACGCGCAGCTTGCCGAGAACTGGGTGCCGTTCGCCGGCGCCGGCAACTACGCGTTCAACGACATGCACGCGATGATCAGTTTCATCGGCGCCGGACGGGCCAGGGAACAGCAGGCCGTGCTCGAAGCGCAGCAGGCGGTGCTGGACGGTGAACTCACCGTGGCCGCCGACAACCTCGAGTTCACGCGCGATGTCGGCCACGCGGCAACGCGGGCGATCCACGCCTTCGGCCACGGCCGTTATGCGGAGTGCGTCGAGTTGCTGCGGCCGATCCGCCACCTGGCGCACCGCTTCGGCGGCAGCCATGCGCAGCGCGACCTGCTCGACCAGACCCTGATCGAGGCCGCGCGCCGCGCCGGCTTCGATGCGCTGACCACCGCACTAACCAACGAACGCCTCGCGCTGCGCCCGCGCAGCCCGCTGGCCGCACGGCCGAAGCAGCGCGCCGAACTGCTGGCCGAGGCTGCCTGAGGACGTTAGCGAAGCACGAGGCGGCGCACTTCGGTGTGGGCGGCTGTTCAATCGCCGCCCACGTCTTCAAATCCACGCAGCACGCTGACGACGTTCTCCCCAATCTCGTCCACCGCGTAACCGCCTTCGAAGACGAAAAGCGTCGGCCGTCGCAGAGCTGCGAGCCGGCTGCCCAGCCGCAGGTAGTCCGCCGTTTCGAGGCGGAACTTCGAGATCGGGTCGCCGATAAAGGTGTCGACGCCGAGCGAGACAACCAGCGCCTCGGGGCCGAAGTCGCTTGCGCGGTTGCACGCAGCCTCAAGCGCATCGAACCAGACCGCAGCGCTGCTGCCGGCCGGCAGCGGATAGATGACGTTGCAGCCGGCGCCTGCGCCCTCGCCGGTCTCGTCGGCGTGGCCGAGGTAGTACGGGTACTCGGTCTTCGGGTCGCCGTGGATCGACTGCACCAGCACGTCGGCGCGCGCGTAGAAGATCGACTGGGTGCCGTTGCCGTGGTGGTAGTCGACGTCGACGATAGCCACCCGCCGCGCGTCGCCGTCGATGAACGCCTGCGCAGCGACCGCGGCGTTGTTGATGAAGCAGTAGCCGCCGAAGAAGTCCGCCCCGGAGTGATGCCCGGGCGGGCGCGTCAGCGCGAAGGCGGCGCGCGCGCCATCGGCAATGTGCCGCTGCGCGGTCAGCGCCACCTCCGCCGCCGCGCGTGCCGCGGTCCACGTGCCGGCGGTCAGCGGCGTGCCGGTGTCGAACGAGTACAGCCCCAGTTGCGCCATGAAGTCGTCCGGCTCGAGATCGTGGCGAAAGCCGCGGATCGGCCACACGTCGGGAATCGCGTCGCCGTCGTGGCCAAGTGCCCGCCAGCGCTCCCACGCGCGTTCGAGAAAACGCAGGTAGCGCGGCGCATGCACGCGCTCGATCGGTGCCAGCGAAGACGGCTCGGGCTCGCTGACCGGCCCGATGCCGGCAGCCTCGAGCGCGGCGAGCACAAAGTCGGCCCTTTCGGGCTTTTCGAAGCACGGCACCTTCGTGCCGTGGAAATGCTCGATCCTGCCTTCGTGCGCGCGGTGGCGGTCGCTGTAGACGATCTGCATCAGGCTACTTCAGCGGCGGGCGGAGGGGCAAAGGCGGCGAAGCGCCGGAGCGGCAGAGGTTTCGAGACAGCGCCAGCGTCGAATGGGGAGCCGCGGTGTCGCCGGCATGACCTGCATCGGCATAAGGGGCCGTGGCAACTGGCGGGCGCTTTTCGTCTGTCAATCTGGCACCGGAAGCATGGTCACTGAAGCTCGTCCCAGGCGTGTCGCTACGCCCGGCCCGATCACCACTGCGCCGCTCAAGGTCGGCGCACTCTGGCGCGAGGATAAGCATGTAGCATGAAAGTCAGCTGGCCCGCTCGAGACGCGATTGGTCTGTTTGCGCGTCGAGACGGGATTCTGCAGGTAAAGGTTCGCAGGGAATCGCCACGTTCCGGCTTCGCCTGCCGGCAGGCACGGATCGGGTGGAAGCGATCCGGTCTGGGCGCTGCAGTGGAGTTCGCGAAACAGGGCACCCGAGCGGACGCACGTCGCACTGGAATGCGGTTGTTGCTGGAGCAAATCCGGCCAGACGGGGAATCGATGAGCAAGACCTCAGCTTCCGAAACGGTCCACATCCTCTACGGCAAGTCCGAACTGCAGATCGGGCTGCCGGAAAACGCGCGGGCGACCGTGATCGGCAAGCGGCCGATGCAAAAGCTGCCTGATCCGCAGGCGGCCGTGCGTGAAGCGCTGGCGCACCCGATCGGCGCGCCGCCGCACCACTCGCTCGTACGTGGCCGCAACAGCGCCTGCATTCTCGTCTGCGACATCACGCGGCCGGTGCCGAACGGCCTTTTCCTGCGCCCGCTGATCGAAGACATGCTCGCGGCAGGCATCGCCCGCGAACGCATCACCGTACTGGTGGCCACCGGCCTGCACCGGCCGAACGAGGGCGAGGAACTGGCCGAAGTCATCGGCGACCCCTGGGTACTCGATACGGTTCGCGTCGAGAACCATTTCGCACGCGACGACGCGGCGCACGTCGACCTCGGCGCGACGCCGAACCGCGGCACCCCGGTGAAACTCGACCGCCGTTTCGTCGAGGCCGACCTGCGCATCGCCACCGGCCTGGTCGAGCCGCACTTCATGGCCGGCTACTCGGGCGGGAGAAAGGTGATCGCCCCCGGCGTCGCACACGCCGACACGATTCGCACGTTTCACAGCGCGCGGTTCATGGAGGATCCGGCCGCTGTGCAGTGCATCCTCACCGGCAATCCGCTGCACGAGGAACAGCTCGAGATCGTGCGGATGCTCGGCAAGGTCTACGCCGTGAACACGGTGCTCGACGAGGACCGCAATCTGGTGCACATCAACTTCGGCGAGATCATCGAAAGCCATCTCGCCGCAGTCGCGTTCGTCGCCGAAAGCACGCGCGTACCGCTCGGTCGTCGTTTTTCGACGATCCTGACCTCTGCCGCCGGTCACCCGCTCGACAAGACCTATTACCAGACCGTCAAGGGCATGGTCACGCCGCTCGACATCCTGGAGCCCGGCGGGACGCTGATCGTTGCCTCGGCCTGCTCGGAAGGCTTCGGCTCGAGCGAGTTCCGGGCCGCCCAGGCCCGACTGAAAGCGCTCGGACCCGATGCGTTCCTGCAGTCGCTGCTCGCCAAGCGTCTGGCCGACGTCGACGAGTGGCAGACCGAGATGCAATTGAAGTCGCTGCGCGCCGGCCGCGTGCAGCTGTACACGACGGGGCTCGACGACGACGAGCGCGGCCTCACCGGCGTCGAGACGATCGACTCGGTCGAAGCCGCCGTGGCCGCCGCCATCGCGCGCGCCGGCGATCCGTCGATCGCGGTGCTGCCGGAGGGGCCGTACGTGGTGCCGGTGGTCAACTGAGTCCGTTTGCCCAGGCGCCGGCCATGCGCGATCCCGTCGATGCGCTGATCCTCGATCTGCTCGAATGGATCGGTCCGGTGCCGCGGCCCTATGCCGAGGTCATCGAAGCCTGGCGCACGTCGTGCCCGCGGCTCCCGGTATGGGAAGAGGCCAATGCGCGCGGCCTGCTGGCGCAGGAGCTTCGGCACGGGGTCGGCACGTTCGTGTCGGTTTCGCCATCGGGACAGTCATTCCTTGCCGAGCGGCGGCGTTCGCCATCCCGTTGAGACCGGCGCTCCGCGGCAGGTGAACGGACGACCGTGGGCCGGCCGGATCGCCGCCGGGGCAACTGATGTCTAATGGCGTTCCGCCGTTGACCAACGCCTGAGGCGAGGAGTTCGAGCACCGTGGGCACCATCGATAACCTGCTGCGCGACATTGCTTTGCCGCGCATGGTCCGCGTCCGCCAGCTGTTTCCGGACGAGGCGCTGGCCGATGTGGCCGCCGCGCTGCGCACCGAACTCGGTGCACCGGCGATCGCGGCTCGGATCAAGCGCGGCGCGCGCATCGCGGTGGCCGTCGGCAGCCGGGGGCTGGCCGATCTGCCGCTGGTGGTCAACGTCGTCGTCGACGAACTGAAGCAGCGCGGCGCTGCCCCTTTCATCGTGCCGGCAATGGGCAGCCACGGCGGCGCCACTGCCGAGGGCCAGACCGACCTGCTCGCCGCGCTCGGCGTGACCGAAGCCTCTGCCGGCTGCCCGATCGTCTCGTCGATGGAAACAGTAGAACTCGGCCGGCTGCCCAACGGCCTGCCCGTCTACATGGACAAGCAGGCGATGCAGGCCGACGGCATCGTCGTCGTCAATCGGGTCAAGCCGCACACGAGCTTCAGCGGCGCAAGCGAGAGCGGTCTGGTCAAGATGCTGTCGATCGGACTGGGCAAGCAGAAGGGCGCCGATTCGTGCCACGCGCTGGGCTTCGCCCAAATGGCGCAGAACATCGTCGACATGGCGCAGGTCAAGCTGCAGCACGCGCCGATCCTGTTCGGCGTGGCGACCGTCGAGAACGCCTACGAGAAGATTTCGCGCGTGGCCGCCGTGCCGGCCAACGAAATCATCACCCGCGACGCCGAACTGCTGCAGGAAGCCAAGCGCAACATGCCTTGCATCCAGTTCAACCCGCTCGACGTGCTCGTCGTCGACCGGATGGGCAAGGAGTACTCCGGCACCGGCATGGACCCGCACATCACCGGGCGGACGTCGACACCCTATGTCGAGACCCGGCAGCAGGTCACGCGGATGGTGGTTCTCGATCTCAGCGACAAGAGCAAGGGCAACGCGACCGGCATGGGGCTGGCCGACATCTGCAGCAGCCGCCTGGCCGCCAAGGTCGACGTCGAGCCGACCTACGCCAACCACCTGACCTCGACGGTGGTGTGGCACGCGAAAGTACCGATGACGATGCCCACCGACCAGCGCGCGATCCAGGCCGCGGTGAAGACCTGCAACGTGCCGGACCTTGCGCGCCTGCGCATCGTGCGCATCCCGAACACGCTGCACCTGGAGCACATCGAAATCTCCGAGCCGATGCTCGAGGAGGCGTCGCGCCATCCGCAGATCGAGGTGCTCGGCGAGCCGAGGCCATGGGCGTTCGATGCCGGCGGCAATCTGAGCGACATCGGGCACTGATCGGACGCTGACTGGCCCGGGCCCTTCTGCGCGCATGGCCGACCGTCTTCACATCCACCTGGACGCCGTTGGCGGCTTGGCCGGCGACATGTTCGTCGCCGCCCTGCTCGACGCGCGGCCTGACCTGCGGCCGCGCGTGCTTGCCGATGTGGCCGCGGTCATCCCGGCCGACTGCGGCCGGCCGACGCTGACCGAGGGCCTGAGCGGCGGCATCGCCGCGCGCCGTTTCGCGCTCGCCGGCAACACATCGTCGGCCAACGCCGGTCGCCACGACACGCATCATCACGGCGCCAGGTACTCGGATCTGGCCCAGCGAATTCGTTCGGCGCAATTTCACCCCGGCACGGCCGATCAGGCCGGGGGCATCCTTTTGCGGCTGGCCGAGACCGAGAGCCGATTGCATCGCGTTCCGGTGCACGACGTCCATTTCCACGAGCTCGCCGACTGGGACTCGCTGATGGACGTCGTTGCCGCCGGCAGCATCGCCGCGGCGCTCGCGCCGTGCACGTGGAGCGTTTCCGATCTGCCGCGCGGCAGTGGCCTGGTCCGAACGCAGCATGGACTGCTGCCGGTTCCGGCGCCAGCCACGGCCGACCTGCTGCGCAGTTTCCGCTGGCGCGACGACGGCATCGGCGGTGAGCGCGTGACGCCGACTGGCGCGGCCATCGTTGCGCACCTGGTCAACGCAGCGAATCCGCCGGCGGCGGGCGCCTTGCTCGAGCACGTGGGCATCGGCGCCGGCACCCGAGAGCTGGACGGGATGCCCAATATCCTGCGCGCGCTTGTGTTCGCGACCGAAGAGGCGCACCTGACGTCGCCTGGTCAGCGCGACGAAGTGATCGTGCTGAGCTTCGATGTCGACGACATGACCGGCGAGGAGATCGGTGTCGCCGCCGATCGACTGCGCGCGGCCGAAGGCGTGCTCGACTTGTCCCTCGGCCACCGGCAGGGCAAGAAGAACCGGCCCATGGCCGACTTTCGCCTGCTGATCCGGCCGGAAACGCTGGACGCCGTCAGCAGACAGTGTTTCCTCGAGACGTCGACGCTCGGCCTGCGCTGGCGCCGGGAGCAGCGTCTGTGCCTGGCGCGCAGCACGGAGTCGTTTGATGCGGGCGGCGAGAGCCTGCGCCGCAAGCGCAGCCTGCAGCCGGATGGAAGCACCGCGTTCAAGGTCGAAAGCGACGATGTGGCCCGCTTCGACGGGCTGATTCGCCGACGCCAGATGAAGGCCCGCGCCGAAGAAGGAAACACCGACTGATGACGCTCGAACAAAAAATGGCGGAACTGGTTTCGGTCCTCGACCGGCATGCCGAGCTGGCCATCGCCGTCAGCGGCGGCGTCGACAGCATGACGCTGGCGCACGTCGCAACGCGTTACTCGCGCTTGACGACCACGATCGTGCACGCCATATCCCCAGCGGTGCCGGCCGCGGCCACTGCCCGCGTGCAGCGCCATGCGCGGGCCCACGGCTGGACGTTGCGCCTGGTCGACGCCGGCGAACTGGCCGACCCTGCCTATCGCCGCAACCCGGTCGATCGGTGCTTTTACTGCAAGACAAACCTTTACGGGCACATCCGTTCGATCACGGCGGCGCCGATCGCCTCCGGCACCAACGTCGACGATCTCAGCGACTTCCGGCCCGGCCTGCGGGCCGCGCGCCAGCACGATGTGATTCACCCGTTCGTCGAGGCCGGCGTCGACAAGCGCGACATCTATGCGATTGCCGAGGCGCAGGGCCTGACGGATCTGGCGGCGCTGCCGGCGCAACCGTGCCTGGCGAGCCGGATCGAGACCGGCATCGAGGTCGATGAAGCGTCGCTGCGCTTCATCGAGGACGCCGAGGAAGAACTGGCCCGGCTGCTGCCGACCGCGGGGTCGATACGCTGCAGGATTACGGCAGCGGGCGTCGTTTTCGAGTGCACGACGATGCCCGGGGGCGAGGATCGTCAGCGCGTCGAGCGCTGGGCGGTCGCGCTGTGCTCCGGCAACGGCCGGCACTTCGCCGGCATGCGACCGTATCGACGCGGCGCGGCGTTCCTGCGGAGCGCGGCATGAAGGATTTCGAACTCGACGGGGAGCGCGAGCAGCG
>JBFGOX010000083.1:0-8654 GCA_041565015.1 Burkholderiaceae bacterium | reverse complement strand
GGACCTGATGAACAAGGACGGCAATGCCACCAACTACGCCCATCCGGACGTGATCGCCGCCCTGCAGTACTGGCGCGACCTCGGCGCCAAGCACAAGGTGATGCCCGAGGGCACCGTCGAGTGGGGCACGCTGCGCCAGGCTTTCCTCGAAGGCAAGACGGCGATGATGTGGCACACGACCGGCAACCTGACCGCGGTGAAGGACAACGCCAAGTTCGCCTTCGGCGTGGCCATGCTGCCAGCATCGAAGCAGCGCGGCTCGCCCACCGGCGGCGGCAACTTCTACTTGTTCAAGAAGACCACGCCGGCCGAGCGCAAGGCCGCGCTCACCTTCGTCAAGTGGATGACGGCGCCCGAGCGTGCCGCCGACTGGAGCATGGCCACCGGCTATGTCGCCATCCGGCCAGACGCCTACGCGACGCCGAAGCTGAAGGAATACGCGGCGAGCTTCCCGCCGGCCGTGGTGGCGCGCGACCAGTTCGAGTTTTCCACGCCCGAACTGTCGACCTTCCAGACCGGCCGCGTGCGCAAGCTGCTCGATGACGCGATCCAGGCCACGCTCACCGGCCAGAAGGCGCCGGCCGAGGCGCTGAAGGCGGCGCAGGATGAAGCGGACAGGTTGCTGAAGCCCTATCGATGAAGCACGTTTACGGCTGGCTGCTGCTCACGCCAGCCGCAATCCTGCTGATCGCGTTCACCCATTACCCGGCGGGCGCGACACTCTTCGACAGCTTCTTTTCCACCGGGACGGTCGTTCGGCCGTCCCGGTTCGTTGGCTTCGGCAACTACGCGTCGCTGGCCGAGGACCCGATTTTCTGGCAGGTGCTGCGCAACAACCTGTGGTTCGCGCTCGGCACGATTCCCACCGCCATCGCCATCGCGCTCGTGATGGCGCTGTGGGTCAACGACAAGCTGCCGGCGCGCGCGCTGGTGCGGATGGCGTACTTCACGCCGACCGTGCTGCCGATGATTGCGGTGGCCAACATCTGGCTGTTCTTCTACACGCCGCAGATCGGCCTGATCGACCAGTTCCGCGCGCTCTTTGGCGCGGCGAGCCACAACTGGCTCGGCGATCCGAACACCGTGCTCGGCGCGACGATGGTAATGGTCGTGTGGAAGGAGGCCGGCTTCTTCATGATCTTTTACCTGGCGGCGCTGCAGTCGCTGCCGCCGGAGCTCGAGGAAGCGGCGAAGATCGAAGGCGCCTCGCGCTGGTACTTCTTCTGGCGGGTGACCTTCCCGCTGCTGATGCCGACCACGCTGTTCGTGCTGGTCAACGCGACCATCAACTCGTTCAAGCTGGTCGACCACCTGTTCATCCTGACTAAGGGCGGGCCCGACAACGCCTCCAGCCTGCTGCTGTACTACATCTACCAGGTGGCGTTCAGCTTCTTCGAGACCACCTACGCGGCGACGCTGACAGTGGTGCTGCTGGCACTGCTGGCGGGACTCGCGCTGCTGCAGTTCCTGCTGATCGAAAGGCGCGTGCACTACCGATGAGGGTTCTCGGCGCGCGGATCCCGCTGCTGGAAACGAGCGCGGCATGGCTGCTGGCGCTGCTCTGGCTGTCGCCGCTGCTGTATGCGTTCTGGGCGGCGTTCCACCCGGCGCAGTTCGCCACGCGGTTCGATCTGTTCGCGCCGCTGACGTTGAACAATTTCTTCAAGGCCTGGACCTACGCGCCGTTTCCGCGCCACTTGCTGAACACCGTGATCCTGGTGACGATGATCCTGTCGGCGCAGTTCGTGTTGTGCACGCTCGCTGCCTACGCCTTCGCGCGCTTCGAGTTCGCCGGACGCGACATCGCCTTCGGCCTGGTGCTGGTGCAGCTGATGATCATGCCGGAGGTGCTGATCGTCGAGAACTACCGCATCATGAGCCGGCTTGGCCTGGTCGACACGATCCTCGGCATCGGCCTGCCGTACATGGCCAGTGCCTTCGGCATCTTCCTGCTGCGGCAGACGTTCAAGACCGTGCCGCGCGAACTCGAGGACGCGGCGCGGGTGGAGGGCTGCAACTTCCTCGGCGTGCTGTGGCGCGTGTACGTGCCGCTGGCGCGGCCGACCTATCTCGCCTATGGCCTGGTCTCGGTCAGCTACCACTGGAACAACTTCCTGTGGCCGCTGGTGATCACCAATTCGGTCGAGACGCGTCCGCTGACGGTGGGGCTGGCGATCTTCGGCGCGCCCGAGTCCGGCGTCGACTGGGCGGTGATCAGCGCCGGCACGATCATGGCGGTGGCGCCGCTGCTGGTGGCGTTCCTGCTCTTCCAGCGGCAGTTCATCCAGTCGTTCATGCAGGCCGGCATCAAGTAGTGAGATGACGATGACGGCGATCCTGACCTGGAACATCCAGTGCGGCCTCGGCTGCGACGGCGTCGTCAACCTTGCGCGCATTGCGCGCCTGGCCCGCGCGATGGGCGAGAGCGATGTGCTGTGCCTGCAGGAAGTCACGCGCAACGATCCAGCGCTCGCCGGCGGCGCGGATCAGGTCGCTGAGCTGCGGAAGCTGTTTCCGGAGTACGAAGTGTTCTTCGGCGCCGGGTTGGACCGAAAGGAAATCGGCAAACAGCGGCGGCAGTTCGGCAACCTGATCCTGTCGCGGGCGCCGGTGCTGCAGGTTTTTCACCACCTGCTGCCGCATCCGGCCGCAGGCGGCATCAAGCACATGCAGCGGCAGGCGATCGAGGTCGTCGTCGACACCAGCGCAGGACCGCTGCGGGTGATGACGACGCACCTGGAGTACTACTCGGCCGCGCATCGCGCAACGCAGATCGAGCGGCTGCGCGCGCTGCAGGCCGAGGTCGCGGACAACGACGCGCAGTCTGCGAAGCCCGCCAAGAGCCCGTACGACCCAGTGCCGCGCCCTGCCTCGCTCGTGCTGTGCGGCGACCTGAATGTGCAGCCGAATGAAGCCGAATACGAGCAGCTCTTCGCACCGCCGCTGTTCGATGCCTGGCGCGTGGCGCGCGGCGACGAACCGCACCCGCCCAGCACCGGACTGTTCGACCGTAAGCAGTGGCCGATGGGCGGCCATTGCCGCGACTACTTCGCGGTGACGGCCGACGTGGCGCAGCGGATCGCGGCGATTCAAATCGATATCGCCACCGACGCGTCCGACCACCAGCCGTTGCGGCTCGTGCTGCGGGACTGAAGGTTGAGCGGGCGACCGGACAGGCGGGCATGAGAGGACGCTGACGCGAGCCTGGCCCGCATCGCGCGCCTATCGTGGGCGGCCTGTACGACGAGGGCCGGCAGCCCGGCGTGGCGATGGCTGGCGATTGGCGGACGTCCTTCGGAAGTACGTCCTGGAACTTTGCCGGGACCTTCGCCGTCGCTCGCCACCTGTCGCCGCGTCGCCCGAGAGCAGGCGACTGCCGCGGCGAGCAGTGTCCGTCCGGCGCGAATGCCCGGTTAGTCGATCGCAGTACGCTGCTTTGTCCCGAAACCCCGATTCGAGTCGCAGATGACTCCCGTCCTGGCGATCGGGGCGCGTCTGCTTGCATCGTGTGCGGTGCTGGCCGCCTCTGCGCAGACCAGTTCGCCCCCGCGGCCGCAAGCGCCTCCGGACGAGATCGCGCAGTTCTACGGTGATGTGAACTTCGTGGCGGCGTTCAGTACCAGGCTGGACTGGCGGCATATCCGCGCCGTGCAGCGCCGCCAGCGTTTCGAAGCCCTGCAGTCCGAAGCGGACTCGACGTCCCGGCGTCGGGTCGGAGAGTCGCTGTCGGCGCGCGAGCAGGAAGTCGCATTGCGCCTGATCCGGATCAACAGGCGCACGCTACGGATCGACGACATTGCGCTCCTCGGTCTGGGTATGAGCGAAGCGGTCGCGGCACCCGAACTGATGCGGGTCGTCGGCCATGAGTGGTCGGGCGAAACGCTGTGCGTGAGGGTCGAGGTCTGGCCGATCACCCCGGAGTACGGCGACCGGCTCACCGTCGATTACGAGCAGCGTGGGCGCCGGGGCGTCAGACCCGTGCCCCCGCCGGAAGGCCTGGCCGGCCACTCCCGCCTGGAAGCCCACCGGTGGCGCCGCGTGAACGACCAATGGATGCGAATGCAAGGCGTTGTCGTCCACCGCCAGAACGAGCTGAGCTGAGACGTCGCGTCCCGCGGCTCGCACAGCACCGTAAGACGCGACCGCCACCGGCCTTGGTGTTTCGGTCAGCATCCAGCCACATGCGGGTGCTCCGATCCGTCCGGTTCGTGCGCCCGTATCTACGGCTCCCATCCGCTGCAAAGCACTTCATAGTCTCCATGGCGGAAAGTTCGGCCGACGTCCTTGGAGCAGCATGTCCCGACGGCGGTAGGGTATGTGCGAGGGCGCCTAGCATTTCACCGCGCGCTCACTGCGCCTTCGGGCATCGAGCAGCGCGCCGTCGCGCATAGCGTGGTGCGACAGGAACGCGGCACCGTCGTCGATCCCATCCACAAACGCAAGCGCCAGCGCAGGTCATCCGCTTAGCGCTCATACTCTCGCATTGGGCAAACAGCCGTCTACCCGGCGCGAAGGCGCTGCGGTGACGACTCAACGATGGTTCAGACCGGGACTGGAGTGCAATGCCGCGAGCGACGATGAACTGGGCGGGCAAGCTGGCCCTCGTGGCGCTCGCCTTGCTTGCGATCCTCGCCTCGACCTTGGCCCAGGACAAGCGGCCGGTGGTGTATATCGCGCCGATCGAGGGCATCATCGATCTCGGGCTGGCGCCTTTCGTCAAACGCGTCCTCGACGAGGCTGCGGCAGCCGGCGCGGCTGCAGTCGTGCTGGAGATCAACACCTTTGGCGGCCGCGTCGACGCCGCGGTGCAGATCCGCGACGCGCTGCTGAACGCGCCGGTGCGCACCATTGCCTTCGTCAACAAGCGCGCCATCTCGGCCGGCGCGCTGATCGCGCTGGCGTCCGAGAACCTGGTCATGACCGGCGGCGCCACCATCGGCGCGGCTACGCCGGTGCAGATGGGGCAGTCCGGCGCGCCGTCAGAGAGCGTGGGCGAGAAGACCGTGTCCTACGTCAGGAAGGAATTCCGCGCCACCGCCGAGAGCCGCAAGCGCCCGCCGTTGCTGGCCGAAGCGATGGTCGACGCCGACGTCGAGATCAAGGGTGTCATCGAGAAGGGCAAGCTGCTGACGCTGACGACTGAAGAAGCGCTGAAGCACAAGCTGATCGATCACCGCGCCGATACGCTGGAAGCCGCGCTGGAAAAGCTGGGAATTGCCGCGCCGGAAATCCGGCACGTGTCGACAAACTGGGCCGAGAACGTGGTGCGCATCCTCACGCACCCGGTGGTCAGTTCGCTGCTGATCACCGTCGCCATGCTCGGCATCATCCTCGAGATGCGCACGCCGGGCTTCGGCATCCCCGGCGGGCTGGGCCTGACCAGTCTTGCGCTGTTCTTCTGGGGCCACTGGCTGGTGCAACTGGCCGGCTGGGAGGAGATGCTGCTCGGCGTGGCCGGCCTCATCCTGCTCGCCATCGAGGTACTGGTCATTCCGGGTTTCGGAGTGGCCGGTGTGCTGGGAGTCATCGCGATCATCGCCAGTCTCGTCCTGAGCCTGGTCGGGCCGGGGTTCACGATCACGTTTATGCTGGCGGCCGCCGGGCGCGTGGTCTTCGCACTGTTGTTCGCTTTGCTGGCCAGCCTGGTGCTATTGCGATTCTTGCCGCGCCTGCCCTTGGGGCGCCGGCTGGTCCTCAAGCGCGGGCTGGCGGCGGCCGAGGGTTATGCGTCGGCGCCCGAGATCGACGCGCAGTGGCTGGGCAAGACCGGCTTTGCGTCGTCACCGCTGCGGCCGGCCGGCATCGCCGACATCGATGGACGGCGAGTGGATGTGGTCTCCGACGGCGAGCACATCGACGCCGGGCAGTTCATCAGAGTGACCCGTGTGGACGGCAACAGAGTTGTCGTGCGGCGGATATCGAACATCAACGAAAAGGAATGAGAAATGAATGAGATCATTGGCCTGATCGGCGGCCTGGGTTTGCTGCTGCCGGTGGTGGTCGGAATAGTCATCCTGCTGTACCTGGTGCCGATTCCGCTGTGGATCGCGGCCTGGGCTTCGGGTGCCTATGTCGGACTGATGACGCTGATCGGCATGCGGCTGCGCCGCGTGCCACCCACCACCGTGGTCACGGCCCGCATCAGCGCGGTCAAGGCGGGCCTGGACATCGTGCTCAACGACCTCGAGGCCCACTTTCTTGCCGGCGGCAACGTGGTGCGCGTGGTCAACGCCATGATCTCGGCTGACAAGGCCAACATCCCGCTGCCCTTCAAGCGCGCCGCGGCCATCGACCTGGCCGGACGCAATGTGCTCGAGGCGGTGCAGATGTCGGTGTTGCCCAAGGTCATCGAGACGCCGAAAATCGCCGCCGTCGCCAAGGACGGCATTCAACTCATCGCCGTATGCCGGGTGACCGTGCGAACCAACATCGATCGCCTGGTCGGTGGCGCCGGCGAGGAAACGATCATCGCCCGCGTCGGCGAGGGCATGGTCAGCACCATCGGCTCGGCCAGCAGCCACAAGAACGTGCTCGAGAACCCGGACCACATCTCCAAGCATGTGCTGAGCAAGGGTCTGGATGCCGGCACGGCCTACGAGATCCTGTCCATCGACATTGCCGACGTCGATGTCGGCGCGAATATCGGCGCCAAGTTGCAGATCGACCAGGCCAACGCCGACAAACAGATCGCGCAGGCCAAGGCCGAAGAGCGGCGAGCCATGGCCGTGGCGCTGGAGCAGGAAATGCGCGCGCGGGTGGTCGAGGCCGAGGCCGAGGTGCCAAGAGCCATGGCCGACGCGTTCCGTCAGGGCAACATGGGCATCATGGACTACTACCGCATGAAGAACCTGCAGGCCGACACGGCCATGCGCGACGAGATTGCCGGCACCGACGACAAGGGCACCGGCAACCCGCCGGCCTGAGGCAGCCGATCATGAAGGGCCTGCCCGTCGAGCTGTTGTTCATCCTGTTGTTTGGCGCACTGCTGCTGTACAACTTCATCAAGCAGCGGGCGGCTGGGCTCCGCCCGCCCGAGCCAGCGCAGGGCGAACCGGAGCCCGACGAAATCCCCGAGGCACTCTGGGGCCGCAATCCGCAGGACCCGACGACCTGGACCGAGCCTGTGGCTCCGGCCCTGGCGCCGCGGCGCATGTCGGCAGCGGCTGACTCTGCCACCCCGGCGGTTCGCCGGCGCCGCTTCGACCGGCAAGCGCTCTTGGGTACCCGGCGCCGCGTGCAGGACGCATTCGTCGTCGCCACGATCCTGGGGCGCTGCCGCGCCGACGAGCCGCACGAGGTGCGGTAAGACGCGCAGCCAGAGCGCAGCCGCACTCGCGCCGACCTGCGCGTGCGGATCAGGCTGCGGCGAGCGCTTGTAGTTCGTTGAGCTTCTCGTGCCGGAACGCGCCCCACAGCGCGGCGCCGATCGCGCCGGCGTAGATCGAGTCGGGGTGGTTCACCGCCTCCACGTTGACCTTCTCGTTGATCATCTCTTCGCGGATCGCGGCGAGCAGTCCCGTGTCCAGTGCCAGGCCGCCTGTGAGCAGTGCGGTGCCGTCCTTGATGCCGGTGACCTTCAGCAGCTTGACGATGCGCGAGGCCATCGACAGGTGGATGCCCTTGAGGATGTCCGGTGTGGCGATGCCGCGGCTGACCATGTTGATCACGTCGGTCTCGGCCAGCACGGCGCAGATCGAACTCACCTTCTCCGGGTTGGCCGAGGTCTGCGACAGGGGGCCGATCTCCTCGACCGCCACGCCCAGATAACGGGCGATGTTCTCGAGGAACTGCCCCGAGCCCGAGGCGCACTGGCTGGTCATCTTGTACGACAGCACCTTGCCGCGTTCGTCGACGTAGATGGCGCGGCCATTGAGCGCGCCGATGTCGACCACCGCGCGCGCCTTCGGTTCGAGGAACACGCCGCCGCGTGCGTGCGTCGTCATCGAGTAGAAGTGGCCGGTGGCGAACCTGACGTTCTCGCCCTCGCCGGTGGTCGCGATGTAGGCGACGTCGTTGGCGGCCAGCCCTGCCTCGGCGAGTACCGCGTCGAAGCCTTCTTGGGCGAGTGTCATCGGGTCGCGGCGGCGGATGCGTTCGCAGCGTTTGGCCAGCCACTCGTGCGCATCGCCGTCGCTGCGGAACAGCACGGTTTTGACGGCGCCGGAGCCGATGTCGATGCCGATGGTGAAGATCATGGGGTAGTCCTCATGGACAAGGTACTCGCCGGCAGGCGCGCTTGTGTCGTTCCCGCCCCCGACAAAAACGCTCGGGGACAAGCTCCAGCGGGAAACCAGCGTCGTTTGTGCGAAGACACTGGATCCCCGCCTTCGCGGGGATGACGAAGCCGGGCGCGGAGCCGTCCTTCCTTGCTCGAGCGCTCATCACCCGCGCGCCTCCGCGCTCCTGCCTTCCTCGACCACCGCGCGCCAGGCGAAGGTCGCCCCTCCCAGCGCGCCGGTGTAGATCGAGTCCGGATCGATGTTCAGTTGCAGCTTGCCGTAGTTCTCCTCGACCAGTTCGCGCAGCGCCTTCACCGCGGCCTCGTTCTTGGCCACGCCGCCGGTGAAGGTGAACTCGTTGCGCACGCCGCCGGAGCGGGCGAGGATCGACATCGCGCGCAGGATGATCGCGCGGTGCAGGCCGGCCATGATGTC
>JBFGOX010000082.1:0-8703 GCA_041565015.1 Burkholderiaceae bacterium | reverse complement strand
GCGCGGCGCTCTACGAGGCCGGCTTCCGCCTGATCGAAGTGCCGCTGAATTCTCCGGAGCCGTTCGAAAGCATCGGGCACTTGCGCCGCCAGCTTCCGGATGACGCGGTGATCGGTGCCGGCACGGTGACGCAGGCCGCGCAGGTCGACACTTTGGTCGCTGCTGGCGGCGAACTGGTCGTGATGCCGCACGCCGACCTGACCGTGATCGCCGCGGCGAAGCACGCCGGGCTGCCGTGCGTGCCCGGCGTGGCCACGCCGACCGAGGCCTTTGCCGCGCTTGCGGCCGGTGCCGACGCGTTGAAGCTGTTTCCGGCCGAACTGCTTACGCCATCGGTCATCGGTGCGCTGCGTGCGGTGTTGCCGCGATCGACGCGGCTGCTGCCGGTCGGCGGCATCACACCCGAGAACATGCGTGGCTACGTCGCCGCTGGCGCCGCCGGCTTCGGGCTCGGTTCCGCCTTGTATCGCGCGGGCACGGCTGCCGACGAAGTGCAGCGGCGCGCGCGACGATTCGTCGACGCCTGGCGACAAGGCTAGCGGCCTTTGCTCTCATTCCAAGCCGCTAATCTCGCCAAGAATAGTTGTAAGCAGACCCTCGGACTTCTCGCGGGTTCACAAATCGTCAATCTCGAAACATCCGGCGAGAAGTCGTAAACAATCGACGGCAGCGATGCCTTTCGAGAGCCGGCGTTGAAAAGAGGTGGTCGTAAACAGAATTTTCGACTTCACTGACCGACTGCTGTTCGGTCAGCCGAAAGCTCGCGCACGACCCGAAGCCGCCCGTCGGGTTTCTCCAAAGCCGTTCGCCGCTCGGCCCCGGCTTTTTCGCGTTTCGCATCTGCGAAGCGGCCGTTCGTGATCTCCGGCAGCCGGCCACAACCCGTCGTTGCCGACGCGCTCGAAAATCCTGTCGCGGAGCACCTACGAACGGCAGGTTTCCGGCGAGGAATCTGAAACCCACTTTGGCTCGACACGGCCAGTTCCCGACACTCGCGCTCCTTCGAAGCCGACGTTGGCTACGGCCGGTCTCGAGTGCACACCTGTCACTCCTCGCCGGCCGGAACCAATCGAGTCAATTTCTCCGCATTGCCGCCATTCGAAGATTTCGATGCTCGAAACGCGCGCTGCTGGACAAGCGGCAGCTTCCCGTGGGTGTGAACGATCCTGCGCGCTGGATCGGTTTCCTCATGCACCGGTGATCAGTGCGCCGACGGTTAGGGCGTTGACCATCGGAGCCTTGTGATTTCGCGGGATGGTCTGCGCCGCATGATTGAACTGGTCAATATGCCATGACCGTTTACATCCAGGCCGAGCAGGCCGGTCAGTGTCAGCCGCGGAAACCACGCCGCGCTCGGCGGCGGCGATATCGGGGCGGCGTTCGAGCAGGCTCGACGGCACGCCGGCCGGAATCGCGATCGGCTCGAATCGCATCGGCTGCGCCGGTGGGCAACCGAGCGCGCAACATAGTCCCCTGCCGCGTGCCGTCTTTCGATACCGCGGCGCGCAAAGAAGAAAACTCCGGCCAAACGCTCATAGGTATTACAGCGGATGAGGCCATAAGTCGCGCATTCGGCAGGAACAATTCGAATGCCGACTGAAGAAAGCCCCCGCAGCCGGGGCACATCAGCCCCTTGCGGCAGACATTCGCGCGGTAGCAGGCCGCGCGTGTGCACGCTATAAGACCTGTCCGGCCGCCGTGCGCGTTGATGCTGCGCCGCGCCGTCATTAATCCACTCCGAAGAACAGGACCGGGGCACACTGATGCTCCGGCAGCAACAGAGGAGACCACGACGATGATTCCCGCGGGGTTCGACTATCACGCGCCGCGCTCGGTCGCCGACGCGATCAAGCTGCTCGGCGAACTGGGTCCTGAGGCCAAGCTGCTGGCCGGCGGGCATAGCCTGCTGCCGATGATGAAGCTGCGCTTCGCCGCGCCGAGTCACCTGATCGACCTTGGTCGGATCTCCGACCTGCGCGGCATCGCGCAGGCGGGCGACGAGATCCGCATCGGCGCCATGACCACCGAGGCCGACCTGCTGGGCTCGAAGCTGCTGGCGGAAAAAGTGCCGCTGCTGGTCGAGGGCGCGAGCTGGATCGCCGATCCGCAGGTCCGTTACAAGGGCACGATCGGCGGCGACATTTCGCACGGCGACCCGGGCAACGACCACCCGGCGCTGATGCTGGCGCTCGACGCTTCGTTCGTGCTGACCGGGCCGAAAGGCGAACGCGTGGTCAAGGCCGACGGCTACTTCCTCGGCCTGTATTCGACGCTGCTGGAGCCGGACGAGATCCTGACGCAGATCCGCATCCCGGTCCCCGCTGCCGGCAGCGGCTGGTCGTACAGCAAGCTGAAGCGCAAGGCCGGCGACTTCGCCACCGCGGCCACCGCCGTCGTGCTGCAGATGAAGGGCGGCAAGGTCGCCAAGGTGGCCATCGCGCTGACCAACGTCGGGCCGACCGCGCTGAAGGCGAGCGCGGCCGAGGACTCCCTGGTCGGCAAGGCGATCGACGAGGCGAGCCTGAACGAGGCGGCACGGCTGGCGATGAGCATCTGCGACCCCGTGCCCGACCAGCGCGGCGATGCCGCCTACAAGACCGCTATGTGCGGCGAGATGACGCGGCGCGCGCTGCAGGCTGCGGCCGCTCGCGCCAAGAGCTAGAACCAGGCACACGAGGACCGAGTCATGGCCAACACACACAAGGTGTCATTCAAGCTCAACGGCAAGGGCGTCGAGGTCGCGGTCGAGCCGCGCGAACTGCTGATCCATACGTTGCGCGAGCAGCTGGCCCACACCGGGCCGCACATCGGCTGCGAGACTTCGCACTGCGGCGCCTGCACCGTCGACGTCGACGGCATGTCGGTCAAGGCCTGCACGGTGCTGACCGTGCAGTGCGACGGCGCCGACATGCTCACCGTCGAGGGGCTCGAGCAGGGCGGCGTGCTGCATGCGCTGCAGCAGGCCTTCCACGAGGAGCACGGGCTGCAGTGCGGCTACTGCACGCCGGGCATGCTGACCCGCGCCTATCGCCTGCTGAAGGAAAATCCGAACCCGAGCGAGCAGGAAATCCGCTTCGGGCTGGCCGGCAACCTGTGCCGCTGCACCGGCTACCAGAACATCGTCAAGGCGGTGCAGTCGGCCGCCGGCAAGCTCGCCGCCGCGCCGGCGGCGACCGCCTGAGGCGCCCGGCCTGGCACCACGCACCGAACACAACCCACATCGCGGAGATACGCCATGGGCGATCAGTCCGAACTCCAGGAACGCGAACAGAAACTGCAGGGCCTGGGCACCTCGCTGCTGCGCAAGGAGGACGCGCGCTTCATCCGCGGTCAGGGCACCTACGTCGATGACGTCAAGCTGCCGGGCATGCTGTTCGGCGCGATCGTTCGCAGCCCCTTCGCCCATGCGCGGATCAAGTCGATCGACAAGACCAAGGCGCTGGCTTCGCCGGGCGTGGTGGCGGTGCTGACGGCCGAAGATCTCAAGCCCGTCAACCTGCACTGGATGCCGACACTCGGCGGCGACGTGCAGGCGGTGCTGGCCGACCAGAAGGTCTGCTTCCAGTACCAGGAAGTCGCCATGGTGCTGGCGACCGACCGCTACGCCGCCTACGACGGCGCGGCGCTGGTCGAGGTCGATTACGAGGAACTGCCGGTGATCGTCGACCCGAAGCAGTCGATGGCCGCCGACGCGCCGATCATCCGCGAGGACATCGCCGACAAGAAGGAAGTCGGCCACGGCCCGCGAACGCACCCCAACCACATCTTCACCTGGGAGGCCGGCGACAAGGCCGCCGCGGATGCCGCCTTCAGCGGCGCCGCGGTGACGGTGCGCGAGGAGATCCTCAATCCGCGCGTGCACCCCTGCCCGCTGGAGACCTGCGGCTGCGTCGCCTCCTTCAACAAGGCCACCGGCTACCTGACCGTCTACATGACCACGCAGGCGCCGCACCTGGTGCGCACGGTGCTGGCGATGCTCTCAGGCATCGCCGAGAGCAAGATCCGCGTGGTCGGCGGCGATATCGGCGGCGGCTTCGGCAACAAGGTGCCGGTCTACCCCGGCTACGTGGTCGCGATCGTCGCCTCGATCGTCACCGGCGTGCCGGTGAAGTGGATCGAATCGCGCATCGACAACATCTCCACCACCGGTTTCGCGCGCGACTACCACTGCGTCGGCGAACTGGCGGCCGACAAGGATGGCCGCATCAAGGGCCTGCGCTTCACCGCGCTGGCCGACCACGGCGCGTTCAACTCGCACGTGTCGGCCACCAAGTTCCCGGCCGGCCTGTTCTCGATCTGCACCGGCAGCTACGCGATCCCCAGCGCCTATGCGCGCGTCGACGCCGTTTACACCAACAAGGCGCCCGGCGGCGTGGCCTACCGCTGCTCGCTGCGCGTGACCGAGGCGATCTACCTAATCGAGCGCATGATGGACGTGCTGGCCTTGAAGATCGGCGTCGACAAGGCCGAGATCCGGCGCCGCAACTTCGTCAAGGACGAGCAGTTCCCGTACACGACGGCGTTCGGCTGGACGCTCGACAGCGGCGCCTATCACGCGGCGCTCGACAAGGTGCTGAAGGCAGTCGACTACGAAGGCCTGCGCCGCGAGCAGGCGACCAAGCGCGCCGACCCGGACTCGCCGACGCTGATGGGCATCGGCATTTCGACCTTCACCGAGATCGTCGGCGCCGGCCCGACCAAGGTCTGCGACATCCTCGGCATCGGCCTGTTCGACAGCTGCGAGATCCGCGTGCATCCAACCGGCGGCGTCATCGCCCGGCTGGGCACGATGACCCAGGGCCAGGGCCACGCCACCACCTACGCGCAGATCATCGCCACCGAACTCGGCCTGCCGGCCAGCGACGTCGTGGTCGAGGAGGGCGACACCGACAAGGCGCCGTACGGTGCTGGCACCTGGGGCTCGCGCTCCACGCCGGTGTCGGGCGCCGCCACCGCCCAGGCCGCGCGCAAGATCAGGGACAAGGCGAAGAAGATCGCCGCGCATCTACTCGAAGTCGGCGAAGGCGATCTCGAATGGGAGATCGACCGCTTCAAGGTCAAGGGCAACCCGAGCCAGGCCAAGACGATGAAGGAGATCTGCATGGCCTCGCACACCAGCAACATTCCGGCGGGGATGGAGCAGGGCCTGAACGCGGTGGCCTACTACGACCCGCCCAACATGACCTTCCCGTTCGGGGCCTATCTCTCCGTGGTCGACATCGACAAGTACACCGGCGAGGTCAAGGTGCGTCGCTTCTACGCGCTCGACGACTGTGGCACGCGCATCAACCCGATGGTGATCGAAGGCCAGGTCCACGGCGGGCTGACCGAGGCTTTCGCGGTGGCGATGGGCCAGCAGGTCCCGTTCGACGAGAACGGCAACCATCTGGGCAACAGCCTGATGGACTACTTCCTGCCTACGACGCTGGAAACGCCGCACTGGGAAACCGACCACACCGTCACCCCATGCCCGCACCACCCGCTCGGTGCCAAGGGCGTGGCCGAGTCGCCGCACGTCGGCGGCATTCCGTGCTTCAGCAATGCGGTGATCGATGCCTTTGCTCACCTGGGCGTTACCCACATGGACATGCCGCACAGCGCGTACCGCGTCTGGCAGCAGTGCAGCGCGCTCGGCATCAACAAACGCTGAGGGAAAGGAGCACAACGGCGATCACGCGATGAAGACCAAACTCGAGAAGACCTTTCCGATGCCGGCCTCGGCAGAGGCCACCTGGGCGCTGCTGCAGGACATCGAGGCGGTGGCCGGCTGCATGCCGGGCGCCAAGATCACCGAGCGCATCGACGATCGGCACTACAAGGGCACGATCGCGGTCAAGCTGGGGCCGGCGAGCCTGTCGTTTCGCGGCGATATCGAGGTCAAGGCCATCGAGGCATCGACGCGGACGCTGCAACTGTTCGCCAAAGGCACCGACACGACCGGCGGCTCCGGCGCGTCGATGGACCTGACGGCGCGGGTCGAAGCGGGGGATGCCGCCACGTGCCAGCTGATGGGTACCAGCGAGGTGTCGGTCAGCGGCAAGGCGGCGACCTTCGGCGCGCGGGTGATGGGCCCGGTCTCCGACCAGGTGATGAACAAGTTCGCCGCCAACTTCGCGGCCAAGGTGCAGACAATGCAGCCGCAGGCCGCGGCCGAGACCGAAGCGGGCGCGGCCGCGCCGGCAGCGGCGGCGCCGCCCGCCGCCGAGGCCAAGCCGCTGAACGCGCTGGCCCTTCTTTGGGCCGTAATCAAGGACTGGCTGCGTTCGCTGTTCACGGCGAAGAGGGCATGAGTTCGGCGCGGGCGGTCGACCTCGCTCGGCTGCAGAGCGAGCTGGCGCGCGCCGGCTATATCGCCGAGCCGCCGCTGGCGGCGGCGCTGCTGCTGATGCAGGACCTCGGCCGGCCGTTGCTGCTCGAAGGCGACGCCGGCGTCGGCAAGACCGAGGTGGCCACGGTGCTCGCCGCGGTGCGCAGCACGCGGTTGATCCGCCTGCAGTGCTACGAGGGGTTGGACGCCCACGCGGCGATGTACGAATGGAACTACCAGCGCCAGCTGCTGGCGATCAAGCTGCTCGAGCACGACGATCGCGGCATCGCGCAGAAGGAACAGGACATCTTCTCCGAGCGCTACCTGCTGAAGCGCCCGCTGCTCGAAGCGATCACCGGCGACGAGCCGCCGGTGCTGCTGATCGACGAGATCGACCGCGCGGACACCGCCTTCGAGGCCTATCTGCTCGAACTGCTATCGGACTTTCAGTTGTCGATTCCCGAACTCGGTACCGTGCACGCCAGCAGCCGGCCGCTGGTGGTGATCACGTCCAACGGCACGCGCGAACTGTCTGACGCGCTGCGCCGGCGCTGCCTGTACCAGTACATCGACTATCCCGATTACGACAAGGAACTTGCCATCGTGCGCCAGAAGGCACCGCAGGCGGCGGCGGCGCTGGCGCGGCAGATCGTCGCCTTCGTGCAGGCCGTGCGGCGAATGGAACTGCAGAAGAGGCCCGGCATCGCCGAGACGCTGGACTGGACCGCGGCATTGCTGCGCCTCGACATCTCCGTGCTGGATATCGACGGCGCCGAGCGCATCATGGAAACGCTAAGCGCCCTGATCAAGACCCGCGACGATCGCGCCGCTTTTCCGCGCGAGGTCGTCGCCCGGCTGGCGGCCGCATGCTGAGCGTTGCCGCCACGACGCTGGAATCGCGGTCCGCGGCGCGCCTGGCGGGATTCCCCGGCTTTCTGCGCGCCAATGGTTTTGCCGTCGGCGGCGGCGACGCCGTGCAGACGCTGCAGACCGCCGAGCGTGTCGGCGTGCTCGATGCGCCGCTGCTGCGCTGGAGCCTGCAGGCGCTGCTGTGCGGCCGTTGCGACGAATGGCAACGCTTCGATGAATTGTTCGACGCCTGGTTCCTGCCGGCCAACCGCTGGCAACGGCCCGGGCGTCGCGACGCCGATGCCGGCGGGCTCGGCGGCACGCAGCCCGACACTGACCATGCCGAAGAGGCGGCCGACGACGAAGACCTCAAGCCGCGCCGCGCGGCGAGCCGCGACGAGGTGCTCAGCTCGACCGACTTCCGCGCCTTGACCGAACGCGAACACGCGCTCGACATCGAGGCGCTGATGCGGCGCTTTGCCCGCCAGCTCAAGCACATCCGGCTGCGCCGCGAGGCGCGCGCGCGCCATGGCCGGCGGCTCGATCTGGCGGCGACGATCCGCCGCAGCGTGGCTAGCGGCGGCACGCCGTTCGACCTGGCCTGGAAGGACCGCCGCCGAGTGCGCCCGCGGCTGTTGTTGCTGATCGACGTCAGCCGTTCGATGGCGCTGTACAGCTTCTTCTACCTGCGGCTGGCGCGCGCGCTCGGCGCTGAGCTGACCGATGTCTACAGCTTCATCTTCCATACCCGAGTGACCGCGGTGTCCGAGGCGCTGCACGATCCGGACCCGTGGCGGGCGCAGGAACGGCTGCACCTGATCGCGCAGGGCTGGGGCGGCGGCACGCGGATCGGCGAAAGCCTGGCCCAGTTCAATCGCGAACACGCCGCGCGCCTCGTGCATTCGCGCACCGCCGTCATCATCATGAGCGACGGCTACGACACCGGCGAGCCGGCGCAGCTTGCCGATGCGCTGGCGCAGCTGCGCCGCAGCGCCCGGCGGCTGGTCTGGCTCAACCCGTTGAGCAACCGTCCGGGCTACGCGCCGATCTGCCAGGGCATGCAGGCGGCGCTGCCGCACTTGGACCTGCTGGCGCCGGGCGCCGACCTGGCGAGCATCCGGGCGGTGTTGCCTGACCTGATCGAAGCGCTGGCATAGGAGATCGACCATGGGTTGCCTGCTCAAAGCCAACGGCCTGTACAGCCGCACGACGGTGGGCGCGGTGCTGCTCGCGGCCGGTGCGGGATCGCGCCTGGGTGGGCGGCCGAAGGCTCTGCTCGAACTGGGCGGCGTGCCGCTGGTGCTGCGCCAGTTGATCGCGCTGTCGGGCGCCGGCGTCGATGAAGTCGTCGTCGTGCTCGGCCACCATGCCGAAGCGGTCGAGTCCGCGGTGCGCCAGTTCCCGATCACTCTGGCGCACAACCCGTCGCCCGATGACGGCCAGGCCTCGTCGGTGCGCATCGGGCTGCGTGCGCTGTCGCCGCGGCTCGACGCGGTGATCGTCGCGCTCGCCGACCAGCCGTTGATCGACGCGCAGGATATCGTTGC
>JBFGOX010000081.1:0-8888 GCA_041565015.1 Burkholderiaceae bacterium | reverse complement strand
CAGACACCGATTTCTTGCCTTCGGCGATCTGCGCTTCGTATTCGCGTAGCGCACGGCCGGTGTGCGAGGTGGCGTGGGCCATTACGTCGCGCGGCGTGCCGGCCGCCACGATCTGCCCGCCGGCGTCGCCGCCCTCGGGGCCGAGGTCGACGATCCAGTCGGCCGAGCGGATCACGTCGAGGTTGTGCTCGATCACGACGAGCGAGTGGCCGGCGGCGAGCAGCTTGCGCAGCGCGCGCATCAACCGCGACACATCGTCGAAGTGCAGGCCGGTGGTCGGCTCGTCGAACAGCAGCAGCGAACCCTTGCGCGCCAGCTTGCCGCCGAGCGGCACGTCGGTGATGCCGCTCTTTGCCGCCTCGGCGAGAAAGCCGGCGATCTTCAGCCGCTGCGCCTCGCCGCCCGAAAGGGTGGGCACCGGCTGGCCGAGCTTGACGTATTCGAGCCCGACCTCGGCCAGCGGCTGCAGGCCGCGGATGACGTCGGCCTGGCCGCTGAAATACTGCACCGCCTCGCTGACGGTGAGATTCAGCACGTCGGCCACCGACAGCTTCAGTCCGCCGCGTTCGAGCTGCACTTCGAGCACCTCGGGCCGGAAGCGCTTGCCATCGCAATCGACGCAGCGCAGGTAGACATCGGACAGGAACTGCATCTCGACGTGCTCGAAGCCGTTGCCGCCGCAGGTCGGGCAGCGGACGTCACCGGCGTTGAAGCTGAACATGCCGGCGGTGTTGCGGCGCTCCTGGGCCAGCGGCGCACGCGCGAACAGTTGACGGATCGCTTCCCAGGCGCCGACGTAACTCGCCGGGTTGCTGCGCGTGGTCTTGCCGATCGGCGACTGGTCGACCATCGTCACGTCGCTGATCCAGTCGACGCCGAGCAGGCGGTCGTGCTCGCCGGGCACTTCGGTCTGCTTGCCCTTTGCCTTGCAAAGCGCCGGGTACAGCACGTCGGCCACCAGCGTGCTCTTGCCGGAGCCGGAGACACCGGTGACCAGCACCAGGTGATTGAGCGGCAATTCGACCGATACGTTTTTCAGGTTGTGCTCGCGTGCGCCCTCGAGCAGCAGTTTCGGCGTGTTCGGCCGCACGTTGCGGGTGGCGTAGCCGCCGGTGGTCAGCAGCGGCAACTCGACCTGCTTGCGTCCCGAAAGGTAGAGACCGGTCAGCGTGTCGCCGCGCTGGATCGCCGCTGGCGTGCCGTTGAAGACGATCTCGCCGCCGCGCTCTCCCGGCCCGGGTCCGATGTCGATCATGCGGTCGGCCGCCAGCATCACCTGCGGGTCGTGCTCGACCACCACCAGCGAATTGCCGGCGCTGCGCAGGCGGTGCATCACCTCGATTACGCGGTGCATGTCGCGCGGGTGCAGCCCGATCGACGGTTCGTCGAGCACGAACAGCGTGTTCACCAGCGAGGTGCCGAGCGCGGTGGTCAGGTTGATCCGCTGCACCTCGCCGCCGGACAGCGTGCGGCTCTGCCGGTCGAGCGTGAGGTACCCCAGACCGACGTCGCAGAGGAACCTCAGCCGTGCGCGCACCTCTTCGAGCAGCAGTTCGGTTGCCTCGTCCAGCACGCCGGTGAAGGTCAGGCGATCGAAGAACCACCGCACGCGTTCGATCGGCAGCAGCATCAGGTCGTGGACAGACAGACCCGGCAACGACTCGAGCTGCGTCTCGCTCCACGTCGCGCCATTCGGCATGTAACGCCGGTAGCTGCCTGCGTCGGCAGGTGCCAGCGCCGCGTCGGCATCGGGCTTGCTGCCCACCCGCCACAGCAGCGCGTCGGGCTTCAGCCGTGCCCCGGCGCAGTCGCTGCAGGGCGTGTAGGCACGGTAGCGCGACAGCAGCACGCGCACGTGCATCTTGTAGGCCTTGCTCTCAAGCCAGGCGAAGAAGCGCTTGATGCCGTACCACTGCGTGCTCCACTTGCCGGAGAACCCCGGCTCGCCGTTCATTACCCACTGCTTGTGCTCGTCGGCCAGCAGGTTCCACGGCGTATCGAGCGGCACGCCGAATCTCGGCGCCAGCTTGACCATGTCGCGCTGGCAGTCGGCGAAGCTCTTCGTCTGCCACGGCTTCACGGCGCCGTCGCGCAGCGTCTTGCGCTCGTCGGGGATCACCAGCCCGTAGTCGACGCCGATCACCCGGCCGAAGCCGCGGCAGGTGTCGCAGGCGCCCAGCGGCGAATTGAACGAGAACGTGCTCGGATTGGGCTCCGCGTAGTGGATGTCGCAGTCGGCGCAGTGCAGGTCGTCGGAGAACTTCCACGTTTCGCGCGTCTGGCCATCGTCGTCGAGCACCTGCGCGTCGACACGCCCGCCGCCGAAACGCAAGGCGGACTCGAGTGCCTCCATGACCCGTTGCCGCTCGGCGCCGGCCAGCCGCAGCCGGTCCTGCACCACGTCGAGAATCTTTTCCGCTGCCTCACTTTTCTTCGCGCCGCGCTTGCCGCTCTTCTCTGCTGCCAACGGCGCCGTGCCTTCGCGCTGGCCGAACACGCGCGTGTAGCCCTGCGCTTCGAGGTGCGCGCGAATCTCGTCCTCGCTGAAGTTGGCCGGCACCTGGACCGGAAACGTCAGCACGATGCGCGGGTCGCCGCCCGCAGCCGCCCGCTCGGCGAGCAGATCGAAGATGCTGCCCGGCGCGTCGCGCGCCACCCGCTTGCCGCAGCCGCGGCAGAACAGCGTCCCTGCGCGTGCGTACAGCAGCTTCAGATGGTCGTTCAGCTCGGTCATCGTGCCGACCGTGCTGCGCGACGTGCGCACCGGGTTGGTCTGGTCGATCGCGATGGCGGGCGGAACGCCCTCGATTCGGTCGACCTGCGGCCGGTCCATGCGGTCGAGGAACTGTCGCGCGTACGGCGAAAACGTCTCGACGTAACGGCGCTGCCCCTCCGCGTACAGCGTGTCGAAGACGAGCGAACTCTTGCCCGAGCCCGACACGCCGGTGACGACGATCAACTCGCCGGTCGGCAGATCGAGGTCGAGGTTCTTCAGGTTGTTCTGCCGCGCGCCGCGAATGCGGATCGCGCGCGCGAGGTCGGTTCGATTCGGATCGTCGGGCATCGGCTACGGGGATCGCTGCGCCGGGATTTCGGCGCGAACCCGCTAGTGTAGGCAAGCGCGTCGACGACGACGCCATCGACGTCGCGCCGCCCTTGGCGCGGCTGTGGCTTTTCGGCGTTGGCGTCAGTCGACGGTGGCTTGCCGCTAGCATCTGCCCATCGTGCGAAAGAAAATACAGCGCTGGCTGCCTTCGGAAGACGCCTTGCGCCAGAAGCGGTCGCTGCGCTGGCTCGGCCCGCTGCTGCGCCGGCCGTGGCTGTGGCACCTGAGCCGGCGGCGCGTGGCTGCCGGCGCGGCGATCGGCGTGTTCTTCGGTTTCATGATTCCGGTGCTGCAGATCGGCTTTGCCGCCGGGCTGGCGGTGCTGCTGCGTGCCAATCTGCCTGTCGCGGCGGTCAGCACGTTGGTTTCGAATCCGCTGACGTACGCGCCGATCGCCGTGCTCGCCTATCGCACCGGCGCGAGCGTCCTCGGTGAGCGCGTCGATGCCGCCAAGGTGGCCGCGCTGGCCGAGATCGACGAACACGCGCCGCCGGAAGCGGGTCGCTGGCACCAGGAGGTGCTGGCAATCGGCAAGCCGCTGTTCATCGGGCTGGCGGTGTTCGCGACGATCGGCGCGGCCCTCGCCTGGGTCGCAGTCAACCTGCTGTGGACCGTTGCGGTACGGATTCGACGCTGGCGCGGAACGCGTCGCGCTGTGCCGCTGTCGGAGTGATAGCGGCTGCGCGCGATCTCGTCATCGCGCCGGAGCGCGCCGGACAGTCGGCTGCGGTTGATCCGGATCAGCGTCGCGCGCGTCGCGACTTGCGAGCGTCGCGAAGTGAAGGTGATGGCGCGTTGGCCGTCGTCGCTGCGCGCGACCGCGGATGCCTCGCGCTGTGCTAAACCGCCACGCTGTCGAACAAGAAAACGCCGACCAAGATGAAAGCGCCCGCCCGCAACCCCTGGCTTCGTCCAACGCTGTACGTCATCGCGGTGGTCGCCGTCATCGCGGCGCTGGTCTGGTGGTTCAGCCGCCCGAAGCCGGTGGCCGTCGTGCTGGCCGAAGTCGGCCGCGGCACCGTCGAGGCAACGATCGCCAACACGCGCGCCGGCACCGTTGAAGCCTGCCAGCGAACCAAGCTGTCGCCGATCGCCGGCGGACGCATCGAGGTGCTGACCGTCAAGGAGGGCGACAAGGTCAGCAAGGGACAGTTGCTGATGCGGCTGTGGAATGAAGACCAGCAGGCCCAGATCGCGGTGGCGCAGGCGCAACTGAACACGGCGCGCAAACGGGTGACGGAAGTGTGCACGCTGGCCGAGGCCGCCGAGCGAGAGGTCGAGCGGCAGATCAAGCTGCACGCACAGGGCTTCGTCTCGGCCAATGCGATCGACAACGCCAAGGCGCAGGCCGAGGCGCGTCGCGCCTCCTGCGTGACCGCGCGCGCCGACGTCGGACAGGCGGAAGCTGCGCTGCGGCTGGCGCGCGTGCAGCGCGAGCGGACCGAACTGGTCGCACCGTTCGACGGTACGGTGGCCAAGATCGACGGCGAAGTCGGCGAGTATTCGACGCCGTCGCCGCCCGGCGTGGCCACGCCGCCGGCAATCGACCTGATCGACGACAGCTGTCTGTACGTGAAGGCGCCGATGGACGAGGTCGATGCGCCGAAGATCAGGATCGGGCAGCCGGTCCGCATCACGCTCGACGCGCTGCCGAAGCAGTCGTTCGCAGGCAAGGTCAAGCGCGTCGCGCCCTATGTTTCGGCAGTGGAGAAACAGGCGCGCACCGTCGACATTGAGGCCACGTTCGATGATCCGGCTTCGACCGGGCGTTTGCTGGTCGGCTACAGCGCCGACATTGAGATCATTCTCGAGGTGCGCAACGACGTGCTGCGCGTGCCGACCTCGGCGCTGCTCGAAGGCAACCGCGTGCTGGTGCTCGCCGGCGGCGAGCTTGCCGAACGCAAGGTCAGGACCGGCCTGTCCAACTGGGAGTACAGCGAGGTCGTCGACGGGCTGGCAACCGGCGATCGCATCGTCACTTCGCTGGAGCGCGAGGGCGTTAAGGCCGGCGCGGCGGCCGTTGCCGAGCCGGACAACGCGCGCAGGTAATTCCGATGGCGAGCGCAATCGATAATTCCGGCCCGCAGGTCCAGATGGCCGGCATCGAACGCATTTTCCGTCTCGGTGACAGCGAGGTGCACGCGCTGGCGAGCATCGACCTTTCGATCGACGCCGGCGAGTACCTGTCGGTGATGGGACCGTCGGGCTCCGGGAAATCGACTCTGCTGAACGTGCTCGGCCTGCTCGACTCGCCCAACGCCGGCACCTATCGCCTCGAGGGGCGCGACGTCACCACGCTGTCGGCCTCCGAACAGGCGCGCGTGCGCAGCAGGAGGATCGGCTTCGTGTTCCAGAGTTTCCACCTGGTGCCGCGGCTGACGGCGGCCGAGAACGTGGCGCTGCCGATGATGCTCGGTGGCATCGCGCCAGCCGAGCGCGCGCCGCGCGTCGAGCAGGCGCTGGCCGATTTCGGCCTGACAGACCGTGCCCGGCACCGGCCCGATGAACTGTCCGGCGGACAGCGGCAGCGGGTGGCGATCGCACGCGCGACCGTGATGCAGCCGGCGATGCTGCTCGCCGACGAGCCGACCGGCAACCTCGACCGCGCCACCGGCGAGGAGGTGATCCGCCTGCTCGAGCAACTGAACGCGCGCGGCGTGACACTGATCGTCGTGACCCACGACCCGGCGCTCGGCGATCGTGCCCGGCGGCAGATCTACATGGAGGACGGCGCGATCCGTCGCGACTCGCGGCAGCGGACGAACGCGGCCAGCGCCGCGCGGGAGGTCGGCTGATGCTGCTGCGCGACGTTCTGGCCTCCGCCGCCGGCAGCGCCGCCGGCAATCCGCTGCGCACGCTCCTGTTGATGCTGGCGATGGCCATCGGCGTGGCAGCTGTGGTCGTGCTGACCGCGCTCGGCGACGGCGCGCGCGGCTACGTCGTGCGCGAGTTCGCGGGTCTCGGCTCGAACCTCGTCATCGTGCTGCCGGGCCGTACCGCCACTGGCGGCGTGAATCCGGCCAGCGCGATCACCGCCACGCCGCGCGACCTGACGATCGACGACGCGCGTGCCGTGACCCGCGCGACGGCCGTATCAAGGGTGGCGCCGATCACGGTCGGCACCTCGGAGATCAGCGTCGGCGGCCGGCTGCGCGACACGATGATCGTCGGCACCACGGCCGAGTTCATCGACGTGCGCCGCTTTGCGCTGGCGCAGGGACGCTTTCTGCCGGCCGAGGACTGGGACCGCGGATCGCCGGTAATGGTCATCGGCGCCAAGCTGCGCAGCGAGCTGTTCGGCAACGAGCAGGCGCTCGGGCAACTGGTGCGGATCGGCGACCGGCGCTTTCGCGTCATCGGCGTGCTCGCCGCCAGCGGCAGCGGGCTTGGCATGCACACCGACGAACTGGCGATCGTTCCGGTGGCACTCGCCCAGGCGATGTTCAACACGAACACGCTGTTCCGCGTGCTGGTCGAGGCGCGCAATCGCGACGCGATCGAACCGGCCAAGCGGCAGGCGACCGAGATCCTCAAGCAACGCCACGGCGGCGAGGAGGACGTGACGGTGATCACGCAGGATGCCGTGCTCGCCACCTTCGACCGACTGCTCGGCACGCTGACGCTCGGGGTGGCCGGCATCGCGGCGATCAGCCTCGCCGTGGCCGGCATCCTGGTGATGAACGTGATGCTGGTTTCGGTCACGCAGCGGCGCGCCGAAATCGGCCTGATGAAGGCGCTCGGCGGCAGCCAGGGCACGATCCGCCTGTTGTTCCTGGTCGAGGCGGCGCTGCTGTCGACGGCCGGTGCGATCGCCGGCTTTGCGCTCGGGCACGTCGGCGCCTGGGTGGTCCGCATCTTCTATCCGACGCTGCCCGCGTTCCCGCCCGACTGGGCGGTGCTCGCAGCGCTGAGCACCGCGCTCGTCACCGGCGTGCTGTTCGGCGTGATGCCGGCGCGCCGCGCCGCCGCGCTCGATCCGGTGCTCGCGCTGGCGCGGCGCTGACCGGTGCGGCGATGAACGCGCTCGATTCCCGGACGGCAGCCCGATGATCCTGCGCGATTCGATCTTCCTGGCGTTGCGCGCAATCACCGCGCACCGGCTGCGCAGCGCACTGACGCTCGGCGGCATTGCGGTGGGCATCGCGGCGGTGATCCTGCTGACGTCGATCGGCGAAGGCATCCACCGCTTCGTGCTGGCCGAGTTCTCCCAGTTCGGCACCAACGTGATCGCCATTTCGCCCGGGCGGGCGCGGGTCGGCGGCGGTCCGCCGTCTGGCCTGCCGACATCGGTGCGGCCGCTGACGATCGACGACGCGGTTGCACTGGAGCGCGTGCCGCAACTGGTCGGCGTGGTGCCGACCGCCTGGGGCAACGCCGAAGTGGCCGCGCGCGGGCGGCTTCGCCGAACGGCAATCTACGGCGTCAGCGCCGCCGCCTCGGAGGTCTTCAACATGAATGTGCGCATCGGCCGCTTCCTGCCGCCCGACGAGGCGGCGTCGGCGCGGGCGCTGGTCGTGCTGGGGCCGACGCTGAAGCGCGAGCTGTTCGGCAATGACAACGCGCTCGGCGCCAAGCTGCGCATCGCCGGTGTCCAGTTCCGCGTCATCGGCGTGCTCGAGCCGAAGGGGCAGTTCATCGGCATCGACCTGGATGACACCGCCTTCATTCCGGCCGCGCGTGCGCTCGAGATCTTCAACCGCGACGGATTGTCCGAGATCAACCTGTCCTACGTCGAAGGCGCGGACGTCGACACGGTGGCAAGCGCCGTGCGCAACGTCCTGTCCGCGCGCCATGGCCGCGAGGACTTCACCGTCACGACGCAGGAGCAGATGCTGCGCACGCTGTCGAACATCCTCGACATCCTGACGATGGCGGTGGCTGCGCTCGGCAGCATCTCGCTGGCCGTCGGCGCCGTCGGCATCGTCACGATCATGACCATTGCCGTTGCCGAACGCACGAACGAGGTCGGCCTGATGGTCGCGCTGGGTAGCGAGCGGCGGACGATTCTCGGCCTGTTCCTCGGTGAAGCGGTCGTGCTGGCAGTGCTCGGCGGATTCGCGGGCCTGATCATCGGTATCGGCCTGGCGCAGCTGTTGCAGCTGTTCGTTCCGGCATTGCCGGTGCGCACGCCCGCCGACTACGCGGTGCTCGCGGTGGTGGCCAGCGCGCTGATCGGCCTCGTTGCCGGCGTGCTGCCGGCGCTGCGCGCCGCGCGACTTGATCCGGTGGCGGCATTGCGCGCGGAGTAGCGACCGCCGCAGATTCGAAACGACGGGGCGACGCAATGCCGCCGCCAAGCCGCGCGCCGGATTTTTCAGTGCAGCCGCTTGCGCCGATATTCCTCGAACAGCCGCCGCGCGCCGGGGCGGCTGCTGCGCTCCTGCCGCACCAGTTCGAACAGGCCGCGGTCGATCGGCGGCAACGAGTCGTCGTCATCGATCGGTTCGACCTGCGCCACGTACAGGCGGTCGGCGATGCGCAGTCCCTGCGCATGGACCGCCGTTCCGCCGAGCAGGAAAAGCTTGCCGGTCCGCAGTACCGACGCCAGCGTCAATGCCTCGTGCAGCGAGGCGCAGGCGACCGCGCCCGGAATCGAGGTCGTCTGCCGGGTCAGCACCAGGCTCTGGCGCCCGGCCAGCAGGCGGCGCGGCAGGATCTCCCAGGTGCGGCGGCCCATCAGCAGCGGATGGGCGCCGGTCAGCGCCTCGAACCGGCGCAGATCGTCAGTGCCAAGCCAGTCGAGCGACCGATCGGCGTCGCCGTCGCGCTGGCGGGCGTGGGT
>JBFGOX010000080.1:0-8930 GCA_041565015.1 Burkholderiaceae bacterium | reverse complement strand
TCACGGACCAGCGATCGCGCCAGTTCCAGGTTCGCCGCCTGATCCGAGTCCGGCATCAGGTCGAACGTTCGCAGCTGCTCGCTCGCCCGTTCGGGCGCACAGGCATAGACATGCGCGGCAGCCGCGGCCAGCGCACTGCCAAGCGGCGCGTGCGCGATGACAAGCACCCCAATCATGGCGCTGCACCGCTCGTGCAGGCGACGCCGCGTGTCGCACGTGCACTCGCGGACGATGGCGTCGAGCGCGCCGCCCCGAGGCGGCCCGGCAGCGCGCAGAACAATCGCGGCCAAGGCGCCGCCGCTGCGCGGCGCCGGCGGCTGCCCGCATCGGCGTGGCTCATCGGCTCACCGCCTTTTCCAGCGCGTCGACGAACATCGCGGCGACATCGAAGCCGGTCTGCTCCTGGATCTCGACGAAGCAGGTCGGGCTGGTCACGTTGATTTCGGTCAGGTAGTCGCCGATGACGTCGATGCCGACCAGCAGCAGGCCGCGCGCGGCCAGCGTGTTGCCGATGCCTTCGGCGATCGCGCGGTCCGAATCGGCCAGCGGCTGCGCGCGTGCGATGCCGCCGACCGCCAGGTTGCCGCGTGTCTCGCCAGGCTTCGGGATTCGCGCCAGCGCATACGGCACCGGCTTGCCGCCGATCAGCAGTACCCGCTTGTCGCCGTTGCGGATCTCGGGAATGAATCGCTGCGCCATCACCGTGCGGCTGCCGTTGAACGTCACCGTCTCGAGGATTGCATTGAGGTTCGGCTCATGGACCTGCAGCACGAACACGCCGGAACCGCCCATGCCGTCAAGCGGCTTGACCACCACGTCGCCGAGATCGCGGTGGAACTGGCGCAATGCGTCGATCTCGCGCGTAACGAGCGTGGGCACGGTGAAGTCGGCGAACTCGGTGACCGCGAACTTCTCGTTGTGATCGCGCAGCGCGCGCGGATCGTTGAAGACGTTGGCGCCGTCTCGCTCCGCCGCCGACAGCAGGTGCGTCGCGTACAGGTACTCGGTGTCGAACGGCGGGTCCTTGCGCATCAGCACGGCGTCGAAGCCGGCAAGCGCGCGCGGGCCCGAGTCGAGCTCGACGTACCACGGCGCCGCCTTGTCGCCGGCGGGCAGCAGCTGCAGACGAATCGCGCGCGCGGTGACGCGGCCTTCGCGCCACTGCATGTCGGCGGGCGTGCAGGCCCAGATATCGTGGCCGCGCGCGGCCGCGCACCGCATCATCGCCCCCGTCGAGTCCTTGTAGGCCTTCAGCAGCGGCAATGGATCGATGACGAACAGCAAGGAAAGGCCCTGCGACATCGGCCGGCCCTCAGGTCATCGCTCGCCCGCAAGCGGGCGGCAGGGTGGATGCGCCAAGTGCAGCCCGGTCAGGCGCGGTGGCTCGCGCCGCCCGGCTCGCAGCGGGCGCCCATGGCCGTCGCCTCGGCAAGAATCCGAACGGGGTGGCAGCGCGCAGTGGCGCGATCGTTTGCACGGCGGTTTCGTCGACGGGGCCGCGATGGCCGCGGCAGGCGGGGCTGAACGAAAGTCATTCTAGCCAATGCCCACCTTGCGAGCTGCACTGCAAAAAAGAAGGGCGCCCCGAAATGGGGCGCCCGAAATTCGCCTTGGTGCATTTGCGCCGCGAAGCAACGCAAACCGGCGAGCTTGGGAGACACGCTGATCTAGCTTGCAAGCGGCATGCCAGGGCCCCGAAAAAACGGCCGCCGCCGGAGTTCCGGCGCGGCCGTTTCGATGCAGCGGCGAACGAGTCTCGGCGGGCCGCTGCGATCCGCCAGACGCCTACACGCGATAGGCGGCTTCGCCGTGGTAGGTGGTATCGAGTCCTTCGCGCTCTTCTTCCTCCGCCACGCGCAGGCCGACCATCACGTCGACGACCTTGTAGGCGATGAACGCCACCACGCCGGTCCACACGATCGTGATTCCGACGGCGACGATCTGCTTGGTGACCTGCGCGGCCATCGAGAAATCCTCTGCACCGAGGCCGCCGAGTGCCGGCGAGGCAAAGACGCCGGTCAGGATCGCGCCCAGGATGCCGCCGACGCCATGCACGCCGAAGACGTCGAGCGAATCGTCGGCGCCGAGCAGCTTCTTCAAGCCGGTGACGCCCCAGAAGCAGATCGCCCCGGCGAGCAAACCGATGATGATCGAGCCGCCGGGGCCGACGCTGCCGCAGGCCGGCGTGATCGCCACCAGGCCGGCCACCGCGCCGGAGGCCGCGCCGAGCATCGACGGTTTGCCCTTGACGCCCCATTCCGCGAACGTCCATGACAGTACGGCGGCCGCGGTGGCCAGCAGCGTGTTCAGCAGCACCAGCGTCGTCGTGCCATTGGCTTCCAGGTTCGAGCCGGCATTGAAGCCGAACCAGCCCACCCACAGCAGGGAGGCGCCAACCATCGTCAGCGGCAGGCTGTGCGGCGGCATCGCCTCGCGTCCGAAGCCGATCCGCTTGCCGAGGATGTACGCCCCGACCAGGCCGGCCACGCCGGCGTTGATGTGCACGACCGTGCCGCCGGCAAAGTCGAGCGCGCCGAGCTTGAACAGATATCCCTCGCCCCACCAGACCATGTGCGCGATCGGCGCGTAGGCGAAGGTGAACCAGATTACCGAGAACAGCAGGACGGCGGAGAACTTGATCCGCTCGGCGAACGCGCCGACGATCAGCGCGCAGGTGATGCCGGCAAACGTCGACTGGAAGGCAACGAAGATGTATTCGGGAATCTTCACGCCCTCGGTGAACGTGTCGGCAAGCGAATCGACCCTGACGCCGGACAGCATCAGCTTCTCGAATCCGCCGAAGAAGGCGCCGGTGCCGGTGAAGGCGAGGCTGTAGCCATAAACGAACCACAGCACCACGATCAGCGAAAACACGACCATCACCTGCATCAGCACGCTGAGCATGTTCTTGGCGCGCACCAGGCCGCCGTAGAACAACGCCAGCCCCGGCACCACCATCGCCACCACCAGCACGGTGGCCACCATCATCCAAGTGATGTCGCCCTTGTCGACGGTGACCTTCGGTGCTTCCTTCATTTCCTCCGGCTTGGCCGCCTCCGTGGCCGGTGCGGCCATCGGCGCCGTTTCGGCCGGCGTGGCCTGGGCGACGACGGTCTCGTCCTTCTTGATTTCGGCGACTGGCGTTGCCTGCGCGGCAGCGCTGATGGGCAGGCTGCCCACTGCCACCGTGACGGCAAGCAACGCCGCAGTAATCATGGCTTTCATGGTTTTCCCCCTGTGCGGTTAGAGCGCTTCGTTGCCGGTTTCACCGGTACGGAAACGCACGACCTGCTGCAGGTCGTAGACGAAAATCTTGCCGTCGCCGATCTTGCCGGTTCGGGCGGAGCCCTGGATCGCCTCGATCGCACGCTCGACGATGTCGTCGGCGACCGCGGCCTCGACCTTCACCTTGGGCAGGAAATCGACGACGTACTCGGCGCCGCGGTACAACTCGGTATGTCCTTTCTGGCGGCCAAAGCCCTTGACCTCGGTGACGGTCACGCCCTGCACGCCGACTGCGGACAGCGCCTCGCGCACCTCGTCAAGCTTGAATGGCTTGATGATTGCGGTAATCAGTTTCATAGGTTCCTCTGCTTGTAAGCGCCGCCACGTGGCCGCGGCGGCAATCGGTCGCCGGGCTCAGAACGACTTGGTGACGCTGAGGACGGCACGGGTCTTGCCGCCGCCCTCGGGCGCAGCGCGCAGCCCGGAACTCGTTTCCAGAATCGAATTGCCGGTAAAGGCGAATTCCTTCTCGCTGTTGCCGATCACGGCCAGTGCGAAGACCCAGCCGTTCACATCCTTGGTCACCCCGAGCTTGTAGTCGGTGTTGTCGTCGATCGATCCCGACGGCAAGCCCTTGACCTTCTGGTAGCCGACGTGCGCATTGACGCCGAAGCCGCCGCCGAGGTCGGAGCTGGCGCCGACGTCCAGGTAGTAGGAGTTCTTCGTGCCCGGAATGCCGAAGAAGTCCGAGGTGGCGTGGAAGTACTTCGCGGTCAGCGGGCCGAAGCTGGCGCCGACGTAGACCTCGGTGTTGTCGATCTTGGTGGTGCCCGCAGCACCGGTCTTCGGGTAGTAGTAGTAAATGAGGCCGATGTCGTAGCCGATGGCGCCCGCGGAACCCTTGTAGCCGCCGTAGAAGTCCATCTCGAGGCTGGCGCCGTTGTACAGCAGCTGCTCGACGTTCGAGTTCCAGTTGCCGACGTACAGGCCCGAGCTGTGCGCGACATCGAACCCGCCCTGGAAGGCCGGACCGTAGTCGGTCTGCGTCATGCCGCGGAACCGATAGTCGCTGAACAGCCCGGCATTGCCGGAGACGGACCAGTCGGACGCCGGCATCGTCTGGGCATGCGCCGCTGCCACCGGCAGCGCGGCCGCAACGCAAACGAGCGTGGAACGGACGAAGTTCTTCATTTCTGCTTTCCTTTTCGGTACGGGATTGAGAAACAGCGTTCAGACGCTGAGTGACTTACTGCAACACCCGTGCCAGCCGGCGGGAATGCGGCCCACGCACCGGAATAGAGGCCAAAACGCACATACTTGGTGCACTCTTGCTGCTCAGGGCCCTGTTTGCACCGTCAGGGTGCAATGGCAGCGAGCCAGGGGCTCGGCGCTACACTGCTTTGCAATAGCCGGGCGAAATGCGCCTGGACGCCCACCGGACGCTGGCGATGGAAAAAACCGCATTCCTCGACGATCTGCAGCAACGGCTGGCGTCGCTGATCGAAGGCACGCCGGCAGCGGACCTGCAACGCAACCTCAAGGCGCTGCTGTCGCAGCAGTTCGCGCAACTCGACCTGGTCACCCGCGAGGAATTTGACGCGCAAGCGCGCGTGCTGGCGCGAACGCGCGAAAAGCTCGAGTCGCTCGAGCGGCGGCTCGCCGAGTTGCAGGCCGAACGGAAGTAAGCGCGACGAGCGCCGCGGTGCGGGCTATCCGAGCATGGCCTGCGCGCGCTTCGTCGCGCGCCGGCCGGCCACGGCGAGAATCTTGGCCGCCGTGGCGAAGTCGAGTTGCGCCAGTTGAGCCTCGATCGCTGACCGGTCGAGGACGCGGACGCCCTGCGCCAGCAACGATTGCGCCAGTTCCGGCTCCATGTCGCGTTCGGTGGTGATCAGGACGCGCGACTGGTCGATCCGCAGCGCGCGTTCGAGCATCGATTTCGCCGTCGCCTCCGAGACCTTTTCGGCAAGCGGCGCGAAGGCGTAGGCGCGTAACGGATCGGTCTTGTGCCGCAGCACCAGTTCGATGGGGCGCGCTTCGCGGCCGGCCGGTACCACGCGGTAGCCGCGGGCCTCGTAGAAGATCTGCACCAGATCGCGGACTGGAACCGGTCCTTCGGCTGCGCGGGCGGCAGCGGTCGCCGGCCCTCGCTCGCTGTCATCGTCGTCGAGTTGATTCGCACTCGCTATCGGTGGTCGAGCCACGCCTTCGGCCGGCACCGTTGCCGTGTCGGTGCCCGGTGCTGCCGCTGGCAGTCGCGACACCGGCGGCGACTTGACCAGCGCAATGACTTCGGCCTCGAGCCCGGCCGCGCGGAGCACCGCGTCGGTGCTGGTCGCGTTCTGCACCGTCGCCTCGCCGCCGAAGACCTTGTCCAGGTCGACCGTTTCGCCGCCGCCGCCGGCTGCCGCGCGCCGCGCGGCGAACAGCGCCTCGAGCACTTGCGCCACGCGAGTCTCCGCCTCGCGGCGCATTCGTGCCGAGCGATAGCGCACCCACCAGAACAGTCCGGCGGCGACGATCAGCAGGATGATGAAAAACGTCATCGCGTCAGCGGCGTCTCAAGGGCTCCGCTCAGCAGCAGCCACAAGCCAAATTATCGCGGCGGCATTTGCGCGCTCACGATCGGCCGGACGGCTGAACTGTAGCCATCCACACATCTGCGAGCAATGCGTCTCAGCCGCTCGCCGGCATTCCCCGGTTGCCGCGGGCGATGGCGATGATCTTGGCCGCGACCCGGAAATCGAGTTTCTTGAGTTCGCGGTCGATGGCGACCCAGTCGATCACCTGGACGTCACGCAGCCGGCTCGAGCTGACCGCCGGGTCGGCACCATGCTCGGCCGCGACGAGCAGCTTGTTCATGCCCAGATTTCTCGCCTGCTCGAGCAAAGTGGCGGCGCGCTGCGCATGCAGCCGGCCGCGATCGAAGAAGAAGGCATAGGTGCGGTCGTTGTCATCGCGATGATTCAGCAGCAGGCTGATCGGTCGCGCCGCTTCAGGCGCGGGGCGCGCGACGTAGCCTCGCGCCTCGAACCACGCGACGACAAGCGCGTCGAGCGCGACATCGAGCTGGCCGTCCTGCAGCGACAGCGGCGAAGGCGACGACACCATGGTCGTCCTTGCCGCCGCCGATGAGTCATTCAGATCCGGCGCCAGGCTCGTCCGACGCTCCAGCTGGCGCCGCGCCTGCTCGGCCACTGAATCGGGCTCATCGCTGAGCAGTATGTCGACATCGATCTGCTGACCGCCCGCCACAGGCTTGACTGCCCGCTCGATCGGGGGCGGCATCGGCCGGGAGACCGATCCCGGCCGGCCGCTGGCGGTCTTGCGGCCTTGCCCCGGTTGCTCGCCAAGCAGCACCCGCGCGAGCAGTTCGTCCGTCCGCGCGCGTCTTTCTTCCCGTTCCTGCGTAATACGCTGCCGCAGCGCGTTCTGACGCCAGATCATCGCGCCGACCAGCACGATAACCAGCGCCAAAAGCAGGTAGACCCACATCCGGACCCCACTCCCTTTTTCCGCTTGAGTTGATTCTCGCAAACCCGCGCAAGGTTGTCGCGCGGGCCGGCGCGGATTCGCGCTATCGGAATTCTCGGCACTCGTCCGGGCGTCGGTCGACCTAACGGACGGCGGTCGCGACGGTCGCGCTGCGTAGAATTCCCGGCGATGAAACGGAAAGCACCTCGATGACGCTCGCCGTCGTGCGCAGCCGCGGCCTGGCCGGCATGGTCGCGCCCGAGGTCACCGTCGAGGTTCACCTGGCCAACGGGCTGCCGTCTTTCACGCTGGTCGGGCTGCCGGACACCGAAGTGAAGGAAGCGCGTGAGCGCGTGCGCGCGGCGCTCGCCAATTGCCGCTTCGAGTTTCCCTCACGGCGGATCACCGTCAACCTGGCGCCGGCCGAACTGCCGAAGGAGTCGGGACGTTTCGACCTGCCGATTGCGCTCGGCATTCTCGCCGCCAGCGGCCAGATCGCCTCGCGCACGCTCGATCGCTACGAATTCGCCGGCGAACTGTCGCTGTCGGGCGAACTGCGACCGGTGCGCGGTGCGCTGGCCATGGCCTATGCCGTATCGCGGAGCGCGCAGCTCAAGGGCCCGCGCGGCTTCGTGCTGCCACAGGACAGCGCCGACGAGGCGGCGCTCGTCGGCGCGGCGCCGATCTATGCGGCGCGCGACCTGCTGCAGGTCGTCGCCCATCTGGCGGCCGAGGCCGGCGACGACGGCGGCCAACGGTTGCCCGAGCATCACGCCGCGGTACGGCTGACGCGTCCCGCCTATCCCGACTTCGCCGAGGTCAAAGGCCAGCAGGCCGCCAAGCGCGCGCTGGAGATCGCCGCCGCCGGCGGCCACAGTGTGCTGATGGTCGGGCCGCCCGGAACCGGCAAGACGATGCTGGCGCAGCGGCTGCCCGGCATCCTGCCGCCGATGACGACCGAGGAGGCGTTGGAATCCGCTGCCGTCCTGTCGCTGGCCGGTACGTTTGCGCCCCAGCGCTGGGCCACGAGGATCTTCCGTTCGCCGCATCATTCCGCCAGCGCGGCGGCACTGGTGGGCGGCGGCGCAGTGATCACGCCAGGCGAGATCTCGCTGGCGCATCACGGCGTGCTGTTTCTCGACGAGCTGCCCGAGTTCGACCGCCACGTGCTCGAAGTGCTGCGAGAACCGCTCGAATCCGGCCGCATCACGATCTCGCGCGCCGCGCGGCAGGTCGATTTCCCGGCCCGCTTCCAGTTGATCGCGGCGATGAACCCCTGCCCCTGCGGGTATTTCGGCCATCGCCTGCAGCCGTGCAGCTGCACGCCGGCGCAGATCGCCAAGTACCAGGACCGCATCAGCGGCCCGCTGCTCGATCGCATCGACATGCGCGTCGAGGTCTCGTCGCTGCCCGAGGACGAACTGGTGGAACTGCCCGACGGCGAACCTTCGACGCAGATCGCCGCCCGCGTACTGCGCGCGTACAACCGCGCCTTCGACCGCCAGGGCGGTATCAACGACGCCTTGGCCGGCGCCGATATCGAGCGGCTCTGCAGGCCCGAGGGCGCGGTCAAGCAGCTGCTGCACGCCGCCAGCACACGGCTCGGATGGTCGGCGCGCGCCTACCACCGCGTGCTGAAAGTGGCACGCACGATCGCCGATCTCGAGGACGTCGACGAACTGGCCCCGGCACACGTCGCCGAAGCGATCCAGTACCGCCGCTCGTTGCGCGACAGTTGACCACGCCGCTGCGCGTCAGCCGCGGGCGCCGTCCTTCTTCTTGGCCGCGTGGCAGCTCGTGCAGAGCCGCTCATCACCACCGAGCTTCGGACGCACGCGCGTGTCGGCGACGTGCTGTGCGCCATTCAGATGACAGGTCGCGCAGGCAAGCTTCTTGTGCGACGGCTGGCTGTGGGCGCGGCGACTCGGCTCGGCGTGGCAACTGAGGCAGGTCGCGTCGCTGACTTCCGCCGCGGACAGTAACGGCACAGCCAGCAGCAGCGCGGCGGCGAGGCCCAAATGCGCGGATATCCGATACACCATGGCGGCTCCTCGATCGTGACGGACGGGCCACGAACACACTGTCGCGCAAGGCGGCGGCAGGCGTCGTTGACGACGATCAAGCGAGATTCAGCTACGGGACATGATGGCCGCCGACGCCTGCGGCGTCGCCGGCCCGGTGCGTGAGGTTTGCGCCGCCGGGGCTGCGCGCTCGAGCAGCTGCGTCACGGC
>JBFGOX010000079.1:0-8947 GCA_041565015.1 Burkholderiaceae bacterium | reverse complement strand
GCGGGCGAGTGATGGCGCGACGCTGCGCGACGAGTTACCGCGGGCGCTCGACCTGGCGGGCGCCGATGCCTCCTTGCGCAAGTGGTCGAAGTCGATCCGCCTGCCGAGCCACTATCGCGCCATGCTGAAAGATTACGGGGCCAAGTACCTGTACCTGCTGCCGATCGCACGCGCCGACAAGGTCTGGGGCGTGGTGGCGCTCGGTCACGACGAAAGGGCAGCGCTGTCCGGCGAGCAGGCGCAGGCGCTCGCCGGTGTGATCGACCGGCTCGCGGTCGCGCTGTCATCGGTTGCGCGCGACAAGCAGTTGCACGACCAGGCCCATTTCGACAGCCTCACGGGTCTGCCGAACCGCCACTATCTGATGGACATGCTGACGCAGCAGCTATCGCGCGCACGCCGCGACAGCCATGCGCTCGGCGTGCTGTACATCGACCTGGACCGCTTCAAGCGCACCAACGACACCCTGGGCCACGCCGCCGGCGACATCCTGCTCAAGCACGCCGCGGGACGGATCCGCCGCGCGGTGCGCGACATCGACGTCGTCGCCCGTCTCGGCGGCGACGAGTTCACGGTCGTCCTGTCGAAGCTGAAGAACGCGGCCGCCGCCGGCCGGGTGGCGCGCACGCTGATCAACGCGCTGAACGAGCCGTTCGAGATCGACGGCAACGTGATGTACGCGGGTGCCAGCATCGGCATCGCCATGTTCCCGAACGACGGCCAAAGCGGCGCCGACCTGCTGAAGAAGGCAGATACCGCGCTGTATCTGGCCAAGGACCGCGGGCGCGGCCGCTATGCGTTCTTCGAGGAGCGGATGAACGTCGATGCCTCGGCGCGGGCGACGATCGACCGCGAACTGCGTGAGGCACTGAAGCGCGGCGAATTCCGCCTGCACTACCAGCCGCAGATCGATCTGGAGACCGGCGAAGTCTGTGCGGTCGAGGCGCTGCTGCGCTGGCAGCACCCGCAACGCGGCCTGCTGGCGCCGGCGTCGTTCATCGAGCACGCCGAGGAAAGCGGCCTGATCGAAGCGGTCGGCACCTGGGTATTGCGCGAAGCCTGCGAGCAACACCGCCGCTGGCTCGATGCCGGCCTGGTGCTGCCGCGCGTCTCGGTCAACGTCTCGGCAGTGCAGCTGCGCAACCCGTCGTTCGCAGCGACTGTCGAAGGCGCGCTCGCCGCGTCGACGACTTCGCCGCATCACGTCGAACTCGAGGTCACCGAGTCGCTGTTCCTCGACGCCGGTCCGGATGCGGTGGCCACGCTCGAGCGGCTGCGTGAAAGCGGCGTCGAAATCGCCGTCGACGACTTCGGCACGGGCTACTCGTCGTTTGCCTATGTGAAGCAACTGCCGGCAAATGTGCTGAAGCTCGACCGCTCCTTCATCGTCGACGTCGTCGACGATCCGAAAGCGGCGATCATTGCTGGCGCAATCATCGAGATGGCGCACGCACTCGGCAAGACGGTCGTCGCCGAAGGCGTCGAGACGGCGCACCAGGCAAGTTTCCTGCGCCGACTCCGCACCTCGCGAGCACAGGGATTCGTCTTCAGCGCTGCGCTGCCGGCCGACAAGATCCCGGCATTCGTCAAGAGCCGCGAACGCGAACCAGCCGCCGGCTTCCGCCAGACCGGTCTGCAACTGGTGCATTCGCAGTCGGATACCGCGCGAACCGCCGCGTAGGCGTTTCGAGCAGCCCGCCGCGCGACGGGGCCCGATCAGCGCGACGTCGGCCTCGTGGCAGCCTCGTAACGCGCCTTGTTCTCGGCGTTGGGCGGATATAGACCCGGCAACGCCGCGCCCTTTTCAACCTCGCCCATGATCCAGCCCTCCAGCCGCTCCTGTTCGACCGCGTCCGCGACGACGTCGCCGAGCAGCGCGGCGGGAATCAGCACCGCGCCGTCGGCGTCGGCGACGACGACATCGTTCGGGAACACCGCCACACCGCCACAACCGACGGGATCCTGCCAGTTGACGAACGTGAGACGGGCCACCGAAGGCGGCGCGGCGACACCCTGGCACCACACCGGCAGCCCGCTGGCCAGTACGCCGGCAACATCGCGCACCGCGCCGTCGGTGACGAGCGCGGCAACGCCGCGCTTGTTCATTCGCGCGCAGAGGATGTCGCCGAAGATGCCGGCGTCGGCCACGCCCATCGCGTCGACTACCGCGACACAGCCGGCCGGCATTGCCTCGATCGCCGCCCGCGTCGAAACCGGCGACGACCACGATTGCGGTGTGGCCAGATCCTCGCGCGCCGGCACGAATCGCAGCGTGAACGCGCGGCCGACGATGCGCGGCGGATCAGGCTGCAGCGGCCGCGCATGACGCAACCAGACGTTGCGCAGCCCCTTTTTCAGAAGCACGGTGGTCAGCGTCGCCGTTGTCACGGCGGCCAGCTGATTCGCGATCGCGGGATCGAGTGGCAGCGATTCGGTAGTCATGGCAAAGACCCCTTCAACCGTTTGCGAGAAATACGCGGAACGAATCCGGCCGCCGGCCGCGTAGGCTGATCGACGCATCGGCGAGGCGGCGATCATCCGTCAAGGGCATCGGTGCAACCACGTAGGCGCCGCACCTTCTTTGTGAGGGTCGTTGTTTCCGGCCGCTCATGTCGAGTCGCCGCGATGCCGAGGCCCACCTTTTACCATTGCGCAGACCGTCGTTGTGCGGTTGCACGCAGCGAAACCACAGTGCTAGCGTCGGCCCTCAAGATAGCGTTCGCACAACGAGGCTGCCCATGACCACGCCCTGCATCATCACTGTTGCGATCACCGGCTCGGTGCCGCGCAAGAAGGACAATCCGGCGGTCCCGATTTCGGTCGCCGAGCAGATCGAATCGACGCAGCAGGCGTTCGAGGCCGGCGCGACGCTGGTCCACCTGCACGTGCGCAACGACGACGAGACGACAACCTCCGACCCCGAACGCTTCGCGCGCGTCCAGGAGGGCATCCGCAAGCATTGCCCCGGCATCATCACCCAGTTCTCCACCGGCGGCCGGTCCGGCACCGGCCACGAACGCGGCGGGATGCTGCCGCTGAAACCCGACATGGCTTCGCTCGCCACCGGATCGGTCAACTTCCCCAGCCGCGTCTACGAAAACTCGCCGCAACTCGTCGATTGGCTGGCGGAGGAAATGATCAAGTACGGCGTCAAGCCGGAGGTCGAGGCGTTCGACCTGTCGATGATCTTTCAGGCCGCGGCGATGGCGCGCGACGGCCGCATCAAGGCGCCGCTGCATGTGCAGTTCGTGATGGGCGTGAAAAACGCGATGCCGGTCGATCGCGACGTTTTCGACTTCTATGTGCGCACGCTGAAGCGACTTGCGCCCGACGCAACGTGGACCGGCGCCGGTATCGGCAAGGATCAGTTCACGGTCGTGCGCTGGTCGCTCGAACATGGCGGCCACTGTCGTACCGGGCTCGAGGACAACGTGCGGTTGGACCGCGACACGCTGGCCCCCTCGAACGCGGCGCTGGTCGCGCGCGTGGTCGAACTGTGCGCCGAGTATGGCCGCCGCCCGGCCACGGTCGCCGAGGCGCGGCAATTGCTGGCGCTGCCGGCGGCCGAAACCCGGCACTGATCGCCCGCTGTCGCGGGACCGCCCTGCGAGCCGCGCTGCAAGCGGCGTCATGACGCCGCTTGCCGGCGCGATCGTTTTCTTCGCGTCCCGCGTTGCCGCGCCTCGCACGGCGTAGGCAACAGTTCCTCGCCTGATCCCGGCGCGCAATGCGACGGCAGGGTATCGCCATCGGCTGGCGGCGCCATTTACGCACTGGACTGCCGGTGACTGCGGCCACCCTGATCATCACCGCCGTCTGGATGGGCTGGCGCTCGGCGGCGACGGACCATTGCCGGGCGCGGCACGCCGGTTTGCGCAGGACGCGCGCTCCGCGAATACCCCATGGTGTACGTAGACCGAACGGGCGATACGCCAGCCGCCATGCGGCCGATAAGCTCGTTTCTCATTCTTCTTCGCGCCTCGATGGCGAGCAGTTGCATCTCGCTTGCACCGTCGGCTCGGCGCTCCAGCTCGAATCATGATCAATCCCCCGATACCGCACGACGAGGCAACGCGCCTGGACACCTTGCGCTCGCTGAACATCCTCGACACCAGCCCCGAGGAACGCTTCGACCGGCTGACCCGACTGGCCAAGCGCCTGTTCGGCGTGCCGATCGCGCTGGTCAGCCTGGTCGACGCCAACCGGCAGTGGTTCAAGTCCTGCATCGGCCTGCAGGCGGCCGAGACGCCGCGCGAGATCTCCTTCTGCGGCCACGCCATCGTCGAGGATGAAATCTTCCTCGTTCCGGACGCGACGCTCGACGAGCGGTTCCACGACAACCCGCTGGTCACCGACGAGCCGCGCATCCGCTTCTACGCCGGCTGTCCGCTGAAGGTGCCCAACGGCAGCAAGCTGGGCACGCTGTGCCTGATCGATGTCGAGCCTCGCACGCTCGGTCCCGAAGACCTGAATCTGCTGCGCGACCTGGCGCGCATGGCCGAGCAGGAACTGGCCGCCGTGCAACTTGCAACGATGGACGAGCTGACGCTGCTGTCGAACCGCCGCGGCTTCATGTCGCTGGCGCAGCACGCGCTGAACCTGTGCCGGCGCGCCGCCAAGCCGGCATCGCTGCTTTTTCTCGACATGGACCGGTTCAAGCAGATCAACGACCGCTTCGGCCACGCCGAAGGCGATCGCGCGCTGCGCAGTTTCGGCAATGCGCTGAAGAGCGTGTTCCGCGATTCGGACGTCATTGGTCGCCTCGGTGGCGACGAGTTCGCGGTGCTGCTGACCAATACGTCGTCCCAGGCAAGTGCCGACGCGCTGGCCCGACTGAAGCGTTCAGTCGACGCCTTGAATCGGGAAAGCCAGCGCGGTTACGAGATCCTGTTCAGCGCCGGGCAGATTGCCCTCGACCCCGCGCGCCATCGGTCGATCGACGCCTTGCTGAGCGAAGCCGACGCACTGATGTACCAGCAAAAGCGCGCCCGCAAGGAAAAAATCGCGGCCTGAGGCTGGACAGCAAGCCCGGTCGCCCCGCGCGCAGCCGTGGGGCCGCATGTTCGTCGAACGGCGGCGGTAGACGCAGTCAGATCGCCAGCGTGCCGCGCTCGATCGCCTGGCTGGCCAGCAGAAACGTCGCCGCGTTCCAGCTCTGCCCGGCCATGCCCATTGGCGCGAGCGTCTCGCCGTGGAACCATTCGGTGAAGCGCCAGTCGTCAAGGGCGTTGGCGCGCGCCAGCTTCAGCAGTTCGGCTCGGGCAAGGTCCTGCTGCCCGAGCATCGCCAGCGCCAGCACCCAGAAGCCGCCGACGAAGGGCCAGATGCCGCCGTTGTGATACTGGTGCGGGTGGTTCTGCTGGTGCCGCGCCATGTAGGCGCGCCAGCGCGGATGCTCGCGCGGGATCGGCTTGGTCACGACGCGCACCGGATAGGGGTCCGATACCGCGGCACCCAGCAGCGCCTGCACGATCTCGTGCGCCCGTGAGTCGCCGGCCAGCCCGAACAGGATCGCCAGCACATTGCCGAAGACGTCGCCTTCGTCGCCGACGAAGGCGAGGTTGACGAAGCTCAGATAAAGACCCGGGTTGCGCTGCCCGCGCCGCGCATAGTGCCGCAGCAGGCGTGCCCGCCGGTATTCCGGGACGTCGCTGCTGAACGGATGGAACAGGTGGTTGAAGTGATGCCGCGTCTCGTCGAGCTGCGGCAGATCGAAAAGTTGCTTGACGCGATACCACAGCGCGTTCGTGTACAGCACGAACCCCGAGCGCGGCATGATGTCGGCCCAGTCGCTCGCTTCGTTTTGCTGCAGCAGGAAAAAGCGCTGATGCTCCTGGGCCTGCAGCCATGCGATGGCGCGGTCGACACCGTGCTGCCAGCGCGTCTTTACCCCGGCAATCGGGCTCGCGCGGCGCACATGGGCGACGGCGATCAGCCACCAAAGCGTCGCGTCGATGCAGCCGACGTACCAGAAGTCCGCGTCCTTGCCGTCGGGGTCGACGTACTTCGGAATCTGTCCGTTCGGCGCCTGCAGCGCGGCCAGCGAATCGAGGCTGGCCACGGCGCCGTCTTCGAGCGGCCGCACGCCACTTCCGGCCATCGCCAGCACGCACACGGCGGCGTCGCGGCCGAAGATGCGCGTGTAGGCGCGCGCCTCGGCCGCCTCGCTTCGGGCCGCAGCGAGGATTCCCCGCGGCGTCAGATTGGCCGCCAGCAGTTGCAGTGACTCTTCGGCGCCGCGAGCGACGAGCCGGCTTGCATCGTCGAGAAGGGGCGCAGGCAGTGAGCTGCTCTTCGGCATCGCGCTGCAGTGTGCCGCGCACAGCCGTGGCCCGCAAGCGCATCGGCCGCACCGGATCGCAGCGCCGGTCTCGCCGTCGCCTCACCACCAGTACCTGACGGCGTAACGGACGACGACCTCCTCGCCCGCCGGCACCTCGACCGGAAACGACACGCTGCGCGCGTCGTCCTTGCGCCAGACGTGGCTGCGCGACGTGATCTCCCAGTTGACCCAGCGATACAGCGTCTCCTTGACCTGCACTTCGACGCGTTCGGTCTTCTGGTTGCGCAGCTTGATCTCGATGTGCTCGGTCATCGTCTTGCGCGACGTATCGATGTTGAAATCGACCTGGCGGCGCTCGCCGACCACGTCGAAGGCCGAGCCCATCTTCAGCAGCACCTTCTCGTTGCGCGGCGTGTGGTCGATCGTGTCCTCGCCGATGAACTCGAGGGTCTGGTCGGCCGGATCCAGCTTGGACACGCGTACGCGGCCGGCGGGCAGCGGCATGCCCATGCGGCTCGCCTCGGCGTTGCGGAACTGCAGGTACACGTCGACCTTGCGGTTGCTGGCCAGGCCGTAGTTGCGGTCGGTGGCGGGGCTGGGCAAAAAGCCGTAGCGGCCCGGCGGCCGCCCGTAGTAGACGAGCAGCCGCTCGCAAGGCACCTTGCGCGCGGTGGGGAAGAGTTCGATCTGCTTGGTCGAGTTGTCCGGCAGCGTCGTCGGCCGGCCGAGCGTGTACAGGTGATACTCGAAGAAGGCTTTCTCCGCGAAGCCCTCCTCGCGCATCTCGGCCGCGGCCACCGCCTGCCTCGCCTTGCTGAAGTCGGAGCGGCCGACGACCTCGGACCGGTGCACGTCGCCGGCGACGAGCTTCAGCTTCGCATCGCGATAGCTGGCGCCCGACTGGTTGACGATGCTGACCCACGCGCCGACATCAAGCTGGCACTGGTTGGCCGTGCGGCCTTCGCTGAAGACGACGTTGTAGTCGCTCCACCAGGTCACGCCATTGGTCTGGTACGACACGCGCGCACGCTGCTTGCCGCCGCGCTGCGCAGCGATGTTCCACACCAGCGCCGGCCGCGTGATCAGCCCCCCGGGCAGCGCCGGCAGATGAACACCGGCGTTGTGCGGCACGATCTGCACGCTGCCATCGTCGCGCTTCAGGACGATGCCGCCGTGCGTGGACAGCAGCGTGCCGCCGAACGATTCGGTCGACTGGCCGCGCACCTGGTCGACGCGGACCTGCTTGTCGATGTACTTGTGCAGCAGCCGTTCGGTGCTGACCAGATCGAACTGGAAGTTCTGTTCGAGCACCGTCGTGCCCGCCGGGTCGGTCAGCGATTCGAACATGACGGTCGTCGGATCGATCAGCGCCGCCACGTCGGTGAAGCGCACTTCGTCTCGACCCTGCGCCAGGTCGATGTCGCGTACCTGGCGCACGACCGCATAACCCGGCACGGTGCCACGGCCCGGCTGGCGATAGGTTTCGGGCGAGACGGCGCCCGGCCGCGCGTGACTGTAGATCGTGATCGCCGTCGTGCCGGCAGGCTCGTTTCGCAGCGCCTCCGCAGCAGCGCAATCGCCGGCAGCGACCGCAGCGGCCACCGCGGCGGCAATCAGCGTCATCTGGTCTGTCTTCATGTCGTTCTCCCGCCTGCAGGCAAGTGGTCCTGCCGGCTGTAAACGGCACGCCGGCGACGACGGGGTTAACTCGCTGCGGAACGGACGGGCGACAGGCGCGGATCTCGCAGCTCGCTGGCCCGCCGCATCGTTCGCATGCCGGCACGTCTTCGCATCGGGATTGCTAAGCTCCACGCGCGTCTGGGCGCGCCGCGACCGCGCCGCTGCCTGACGAGCAAACGCGTGTGCGCCGCGCTGCCAGCGCATCCGCCCCGATAAGACGAACCTGACTTCCGCCCGCCGATGACCGCAACGCCGTTCGATGTCGTCACCCTCGGCGAGGCCATGGCGATGCTGGTCGCCGACCAGCCCGGTGCGCTCGAATCGGTGCATACGTTTCACAAGCGCACGGCCGGCGCCGAGACCAATGTGGCGATCGGACTGTCCCGCCTCGGCTTTCGCGTCGCCTGGATGAGCCGCCTCGGCGCGGACTCCTGGGGCCGCTATCTGCTGGCCGAGATGCAGCGCGAAGGCATCGATTGCAGCCACGTGGCGATCGACGCCGAAGCGCGCACCGGCATCGTGCTCAAGGAGCGTGTCGTCGACGGCCGCGACCCCGGCATCGAATATCACCGCAAAAGCTCGGCGGCGAGCCGGATGACGCAGACCGATCTCGATCGGGCGTTCCTGGCCTCGGCGCGGCACCTGCATGCCACCGGCGTGTTTGCCGGCGTGTCCGCCTCCTGCCTCGAAACGCTGCGCGCGGCCATCGACACGATGAAAGCCAGCGGACGCACGATCTCGTTCGACCCCAACCTGCGGCCGACGATGTGGCCGTCGAGGCACGTGATGGCGCAGACGCTGAACGACCTTGCCGCGCACTGCGACTGGGTGCTGCCCGGACTCGAAGAGGGCCGCATGCTTACCGGCCTGTCGACGCCGGAGGAGATCGCCGGGTTCTATCTCGAGCAAGGCGCGCAGTGGGTGATGGTCAAGCTGGGCCCCGATGGCGCCTATTACCGCGGCCAGCAGCAGGAGGGTCATGTG
>JBFGOX010000078.1:0-8995 GCA_041565015.1 Burkholderiaceae bacterium | reverse complement strand
AGGCAGAAGATCGCCATCACTTCCGAGGCCACCACAATGTCGAAGCCGTCCTCGCGCGGAAAGCCGTTGACGGGACCGCCGAGGCCGATCGTGAGCTGCCGCAGCGCGCGATCGTTCATGTCGACCACCCGGCGCCAGGTCACGCGGCGGAAATCGAAGCGCAGCTCGTTCTGATGGTGGATATGGTTGTCGATCATCGCCGCCAGCAGGTTGTTGGCCAGCGCGATGGCGGAAAAGTCGCCGGTGAAGTGCAGGTTGATGTCCTCCATCGGCACCACCTGCGCGTAGCCGCCGCCGGCAGCACCCCCCTTCATGCCGAACACCGGGCCGAGCGACGGCTGGCGCAGCGCGACGATCGCCCGCTTGCCGATCCGGCACAGCGCGTCGGTGAGCCCCACCGAGGTCGTCGTCTTGCCCTCTCCGGCCGGCGTCGGGCTGATCGCGGTGACCAGGATCAGCTTGCCGTCGGGGCGGTCCTTCAAGCCCGCCAGATAGTCGAGCGCGACCTTGGCCTTGAAGCGGCCGTACGGTTCGAGCGCGGCTTCGGGAATGCCCAGGCGCTCCTGCGCCAGCGGGATGATCGGTTTCAGTGCGGCGGCCTGCGCGATTTCGATGTCGGTTTTCATGGTCTTCTTCCGCTGCTCGTCGCGACCACCGGACCGCTGCGCCCTACGTCACCAGCAAGGCCCGGTGCTTGCGGATCGCGTCGATCACGATCGGCTTCAGTGGCGAGTCAGCCGAGGCGTCGACATGGGCGACGATCTCCTGCCGCATGCGCGGCGCCCAGAAGCGCTTCAAGTGCTGCGCGATGCCCTCGCGCGCCTCGTCCGCATCCGGCATCGCCTCGAAAAAATCGCCGATGCGGTTGGCCATGCGGATCAGGTTGTCGAGGTTCATCAGCTAGCCGGTCACACGCTCGGGATGACTGTAGACGGAGAACTCGTCGCCGCGGGCGAATCCGATCAAGGTTTGGCCACATTGGACCGCCACCTGCACGCCGAGCGCGGTCGGCGCGGAGACCGCCGCCAGCAGCGCAATGCCGGCGGTGGCCGACTTCTGCACCATTTCGACGCTGGCGCGGCTGGTGACCATCGCGAAGCCGGCCGCCGTATCGACGCCGGCGGCCGCAAGTGCGCCGATCAGCTTGTCGAGCGCGTTATGCCGGCCGACGTCCTCGCGCGCGAGCTGGATCGAACCGTCGACCGCACACCACACGGCGCCGTGCGCGGCTCCCGTGGCACGCTGCAAGGGCTGGTGCGCGTTCAGTTGCGCGTGCGCGCGCGCCAGCGCGGTGCCCGACAAACGAATGCCGCGCGCAGAAAGATCCGGCAACGGCCGCAGCACCTGCTCCAGGCTTTCGGTGCCGCAGATGCCGCAGCCGGTGCGGCCGACCAGCGTGCGCCGGCGCGATTTCAGCCGCATGAAGGCGGCGGCGGCAATGTCGATCGCCAGCGTGATGCCGCGCTCGCCCGCGTGCGGCTCGACGCCGTAGAACTCGTCGCGCGCGGCGATGCCTTCGCTCAGCGTGAAACCGAGCGCGAAGTCGGCAAGATCGCTCGGAGTGGCCAGCATCACCGCATGCGAGATGCCGTTGTACTCGAACGCGATCGGCACTTCGCACGCAACCTCGCTGCGCTCTTCACCGGCACAGTCGTCGCGCCAGCGGACGACCGGCAACGCCTCGGCGGCGTCTGCGGCCTGTGGCTCGGCCCCCGCCCGATCCGCCGGCGCCGACCTACTCGGCCGCGGCACGATCGCGCTCGCGATACAGCTGCGCCTGCCGGGCGCTGAAGCGCTGGTAGCGCTGCTGCCACTTCGAGGGCTGCGTCACCTGCATTACCTGCACCGCGGTGACCTTGTACTCGGGACAGTTGGTCGCCCAGTCGGAGCTATCGGTGGTGATGACGTTGGCGCCGCTTTCGGGGAAGTGGAAGGTCGTGTAGACGACGCCCGGCGCGACCCGCTCGGTCACCGTGGCGCGCAGCACCGTCTGCCCGGCGCGGCTTTCGACACCGACCCAGTCGCCGTCGCGGATGCCGCGCTCGGCCGCGTCGTGCGGATGGATCTCGAGCAGGTCCTCGTGGTGCCAGCGCACGTTCTCCGTCCGGCGTGTCTGCGCGCCGACGTTGTACTGCGACAGCACGCGGCCGGTGGTCAGCAGCAGCGGGAAGCGGCGCGTGACTTTCTCGTCGCTGGCTACGAACCGGGTGATGAAGAACCTGCCCTTGCCGCGCACGAACTGATTGACATGCATGACCGGCGTGCCGTCGGGCGCGGTCTCGTTGCACGGCCACTGGATGCTGCCGAGGCGGTCGAGCTTGTCGTAGGTCACGCCGGCGAAGGTTGGCGTCAAGGCGGCGATCTCGGCCATGATCTCGGCCGGATGCGCATACGGCATCCGGTAGCCGAGCGCCTCGGCGAGCTTGACCGTCACTTCCCAGTCGGCGTAGCCGGCCAGCGGCTCGATCAGCTTGCGCACGCGCGAGATGCGCCGCTCGGCGTTGGTGAAGGTGCCGTCCTTTTCCAGGAACGACGAGCCGGGCAGGAACACGTGCGCGTACTTGGCCGTTTCGTTGAGGAAGATGTCCTGCACGACGATGCACTCCATCGCCGACAGCGCCGCCGCCACGTGCTGCGTGTTCGGGTCGGACTGCACGAGGTCTTCGCCCTGGCAATACAGCCCCTTGAAGCTGCCCGACAGCGCTGCTTCGAACATGTTCGGGATACGAAGTCCCGGCTCGGTTTGGATAGGCACGCCCCACGCGGCTTCGAAGGCCGCACGGACAATGGCATCGGACACGTGCCGGTAGCCCGGTAGCTCATGCGGGAACGAGCCCATGTCGCACGAACCCTGCACGTTGTTCTGGCCGCGCAGTGGATTGACGCCGACGCCCTCGCGGCCGAGGTTGCCGGTGGCCATCGCGAGATTCGCAATGCACATCACGGCCGTAGATCCCTGCGCGTGCTCGGTCACGCCGAGGCCGTAGTAGATCGCCGCGTTTCTTCGTCCGCCCTCATGTTCATCAGCGCCGGTCGCATACAGCCGCGCTGCGCCGCGCACGAGGTCGGCCGGCACGCCGGTGGCGGCCTGCATTGCCTCCGGCGAGTTCTCCTCGCGGGCAACGAACTCGCGCCACTGCGCGAACGACTTGTCCTCGCAGCGGGCGGCGACGAAGGCCTCGTCGACGAGATGCTCGGTGACGATCACGTGCGCCAGCGCATTGAGCACGGCGACGTTGCTGCCCGGCGCCAGTTGCAGGTGATAGTCGGCCTTCACGTGCGTGCCGTCGACCAGATCGATGCGGCGCGGATCGATGACGATCAGCCGCGCGCCCTGCCGCAGCCGCCGCTTCATGCGCGAGGCGAAGACCGGATGCCCTTCGGTCGGGTTGGCGCCGAGCACGACGATCACGTCGGCCTGGTCGACCGAGCGGAAGGTCTGTGTGCCGGCCGACTCGCCGAGCGTCTGCTTCAGCCCGTAGCCGGTCGGCGAGTGGCACACGCGGGCGCAGGTGTCGACGTTGTTGTTGCCGAAGGCAGCGCGCACCAGTTTCTGCACCAGGTAGGTTTCCTCGTTGGTGCAGCGGCTCGAGGTGATGCCGCCGATCGAATCGCGGCCGTGCTGCTGCTGTATTTCGCGGAAACGGCGCGCGGCGTGGCCGATCGCCTCGTCCCACGACACCTCGCGCCACGGTTCGCTGATCCGCTCGCGGATCATCGGCATGCGTACCCGGTCGCGATGCGTCGCGTAGCCCCAGGCGAAGCGGCCCTTGACGCAGGCGTGCCCTTCGTTGGCCGCACCCGCCTTGTAGGGCACCATGCGCACGACCTGCTCGCCTTTCATTTGCGCCTCGAACGCGCAGCCCACGCCGCAGTAGGCACAGGTGGTCACGGCCGTGCGCTCGGGCGCGCCGAATTCGAGCACCGATTTCTCGGCCAGCGCCAGCGTCGGACAGGCGGCGACACAGGCGCCGCAGGAGACGCACTCCGAGCCCATGAACGGTTCGTCCTGCCCGGCGGAAACGTGCGCGTCGAAGCCGCGGCCGGAAATCGTCAGCGCGTAGGTGCCCTGCGTCTCCTCGCAGGCGCGCACGCAGCGGTTGCAGACGATGCACTGCGCAGGATCGAAGGCGAAGTACGGGTTCGATTCGTCCTTCGCCGCGGCCCGATGCGTGCTGCCGCCGGCGTAGCGAGAGACCGTCACGCCGACAGCCTGCGCTATGTGCAACATCTCGCTGCCGGCGTGTTCGGCCTCAATCAGCGGCGGATGATCGGACAGGTAAAGCTCCATCACGCCGCCGCGCAACTGCGAAAGTTTTTCCGACTGCGTGCGCACGACCATGCCGGCCTCGACTGGCGTGGTGCACGAGGCCGGGTAGCCCTTGCGGCCGTCGATCTCCACGAGGCACAGCCGGCACGACCCATAGGCTTCGAGCGATTCGGTCGCGCATAGCCGCGGCACGTCGATGCCGGCCTCCAACGCGGCGCGCATCACCGAAGTGCCGGCCGGCACGTTGAGCTCGCGGCCGTCGATCGTCAGCCGCACCGTTACGTCGGCATGTCGTGCCGGCGTGCCGTAGTCGACCGGGTCGTAGCCGTACGGCACGGTGACGCCCGGCACGAAAGCGGGTCCGTTGCGATGAAGTTCAGTGGTCAACATGGTGACCCCCTGCCCTGAAGTCTTCCGGATAGTGGTCGAGCGCCGAGAGCACCGGATAAGGCGTCATGCCGCCCATCGCGCACAGCGAGCCGTGTTGCATCGTGTCGCAAAGCTCGCGCAGCAGTTCGATGTCGCCCGCATTGTCGCGCGCGGCGACGATGCGGTCGATCAGTTCGACCCCGCGTACAGAACCGATGCGGCACGGCGTGCACTTGCCACAGGACTCTAGCGCGCAGAAGTGCATGGCCTGCCGCGCCATTTTCGCCATGTCGACGGTGTCGTCGAACACCACCACGCTGGCATGGCCGACGATGGCGCCGATCTCGGTGTAGGCCTCGTAGTCGAGCGGCACGTCCCACTGCGCTTGCGGCACCCAGGCGCCGAGCGGTCCGCCGACCTGCACCGCGCGGATCGGCCGCCCTGTCGCGGTGCCGCCGCCAAAGTCGTGCAGCAGTTGGCGCAGCGTGACGCCGAACGCCGTTTCGATCAGCCCGCCGCGCTTGATGTTGCCGGCCAGTTGCACGGCGATCGTGCCGCGCGAGCGGCCCTGGCCATAGTCACGATACGCGGCGGCGCCGCGCGCCAGGATGAACGGCACGGTAGCCAGCGTCACCACATTGTTGATCACCGTCGGCATGCCCCACAGGCCCGAAATCGCCGGCAGCGGCGGCTTGGCGCGGACGACGCCGCGCCTGCCCTCGATGCTTTCGAGCATCGCCGTTTCCTCGCCGCACACGTACGAGCCGGCGCCGACGCGGACTTCGATGTCGAAAGCACGACCGCTGCCGAGGATGTCGGCGCCGAGCCAGCCGGCCGCACGCGCGCGCTCGATCGCCGCTTCGAGCGCCCGCACGGCATGCGGATACTCGCTGCGCACATAGATGTAGCCGGTGTCGGCGCCGACGGCGAGCGCGGCGATCGCCATGCCTTCGAGCAGCACGTACGGATCGCTTTCCATCAGCAGCCGGTCGGCGAAACTGCCCGAATCGCCCTCGTCGGCATTGCAGGCGATGTACTTGCGCGCGCCCTTGGCCTGCGCCGCCGTTCGCCACTTGATTCCGGTCGGGAACGCCGCGCCACCGCGGCCGCGCAGGCCCGATTCGATCACCTCGTCGACGATCGCCTCGGGCGCCAGCGCCAGCGCGCGTCGCAGCCCGGCCAGCCCTTCGTGCGTCTGATAGTCGTCGAGCGACAGCGGGTCGGTGATGCCGATGCGGGCGAACGTCAGCCGTTGTTGCCGTTGCAGGTACGGCAGCTCGTCGATGCGGCCGATGGACTTCGGATGCGCACACGCCGCGGGAAACCCGCCGTCGAACAGCGACGCCACGTCGTCGACGTCGACCGGCCCGAAGCCGACGCGGCCGGAAGGCGTGGCCGCCTCGACCAGCGGTTCGAGCCAGCCCAGCCCGCGCGATCCGTTGCGCACGATTCGGATCGCGACAGCCCGCCGCCGCGCCTCGCCTTCGATGGCCTGCGCGACCGCATCGGCGCCGACCGCCAGCGCCGCCGAATCGCCGGCAACGTACACGGTCGCGCTCACTTTCCTTCCTCGCGCAACGACGCCAGCAGTTGGTCGAACCGCGCCGGCGTGATGCGCGCATGCACGTCGTCGTCGACCATCAGTGCCGGCGAGGCCGCGCACTGGCCCAGGCAGTAGACCGGTTCGAGCGTGAAGGCGCCGTCGCCGGTCGACTCGTGCAGCCCGCAGCCCAGTCGCTGTTGCGCGTGCTCGCGCAGGGCTGTTGCGCCCATGCTCAGGCAGGACTCGGCCTGGCACAGCCTGATCACGTGCCGGCCCGCGGGCGCGCGGCGGAAGTGGTGATAGAAGGTGACGACCCCGTGCACCTCGGCACGCGACAGGCGCAGCGCACGCGCGATTGCGGGCACGACAGCGTCGGGAATGCAGCCCAATCTGGCCTGCACATCGTGCAGCAGCGGCAGCAGCGCACCCGGCCGCTCGCGATGACGGTCGATCAAGTCGTCGATCGGTTGTCGCGCCATTGCGCTCACGTCGCTTCACCCACTGGTTCTTGCCCGGGTATTACGCAGCATGCACCGTCATCGTGGCGGCGAAGCCGCGTTGACCGCTGCGAAGCCAGCATAGCCATGGCAGCGGCTGCGGATCAACCCGGACGGTCGAGCGGACTCGGACTGACCAGCAGGGCGGCGTGGGTCAACACGCCTGGAGTCGCGGTTCCGGGCAATCCGTTTGCGAACGCTGGCCGCCGGACCCCGGTCGCTCGCCGTGCTGCTTCAGCGAGCGGCAGCCATTTCGCGCAGCAACCGCTGCGCCAGCACGATCGCGACCTGCCGTCGATAGTTGGCCGCCGTCGCCGTCGTACGCATCGGGCTCACTTGCTTGCCGATTCGCTTGCCGAGCACGGTGAGCATCGCCTCGTCGACCGCTCCGCCGCACAGCGCTTCGGTGTCGGCGAGCAGCAGCGGCCGCGAGTTGGTGCCCGTCAACGCGACCCGCAACGAACCGAGCTTGCCTTCGCTGAACGTCGCGCGAATCGCCACGCCGGCCAGCGGAAAATCCATCGCGCCGCGGACACGCGCCTTGCGATAGGCCGACATCGCGCCCGGCGGCTGCGGCGGGATGCACACCGCGGCGACGAGCTCGCCCGGATCCAGTCGAAGCGGCGCCGCGCCGTCGTCAGCGTAAAGATCGGCCACGGCGATCGTGCGCTCGCCCTTTTCGCTCGCCACTTCGACACTCGCATCGAGCGCGATCAGCGCCGGCGCGAGGTCGCCGCTGAACGCGGCGTGGCAGCGTTTGCCCTGCGGCGCGACATGGCAGGTCTCGCCGCCATGCTTCAGGCAGTAGTCGTTCGACTGGCGCCACCATTCGCTCTGGTTGTAGAAGACGCAGCGCGTGTCGAGGCACAGGTTGCCGCCGAGCGTGGCCACCGCGCGGTGTCCCGGCCCGGCCACGCTTGCGGCGGCCTGCGCCAGCGCCGGCAGTTCGTGCGCGATGACCGCATCGTTCGCCAGCCGCGCCAGCGTGATGCCGGCACCGAGACGCCAACCCTGCGCGTTGCGCGCGATGTCGCCGAAACCGTCGATGGCCGAGACGTCGATCAGGTCCGACGGCGCACCGATGCCACGCCGCAGGTTCGGCAGCAGGTCGGTGCCGCCGGCGATGATGCGCGCGCCGGGCAATTGCGCCAGCAGCGCGGCGGCCTGCGCGGCGGTCGCGGCGCCGTGCAGCGTGAATGGCGTCATCGTTGGCATCTCACGCTTCCGCCTTCTGCTGGCTCGCGGCGATCGCCTTGGCCACCCGCTGCGCACGGGCGCGCGCCTGCAGTGCATCGAGCAGGCGGTCGGGCGACGCCGGCAGTTCGGCGAGGCGCAGGCCGATCGCATCGGCGATCGCGTTGGTCAGCGCCGGCAGGAAGCCGGACAGCGAACCTTCCCCCGCTTCCTTGGCGCCGAACGGCCCGTTCGGATCGGGCGCCTCGACGATGAAAGTTTCGATCGGCGGCGACTCGACGATCGTCGGCACGCGATAGTCGAGGAAATTCGCGGCCAGCGGCAGGCCGTCGTGATACCTGGTTTCCTCGCAAAGCGCCTGGCCCATGCCCATCCACACCGAGCCCTGCACCTGCCCTTCGACGGCCAGCGGATTGATCGCGCGGCCGCAGTCGTGGGCGACCCAGACGCGCTCGACCCGCACCACCCCGGTGGCTTCGTCGACGTCGACCTCGACTACCTGCGCCGCGTACGAATACCCGGCCCCCGTGCCGACCGCCGCGCCCTTGAACTTGCCGCCCTGCGATTCGAGCGGCGTCGACCACACGCCCTTGACCGTCAGCGTGCCGCTGTCTTCGAGTGCCGCGGTGACCACGTCCTTGTAGCCGATCGTGCGCTCGCTTCCGGCCACGCGATAGATCTCGCCGAGGTTTTCGACTTCGGCCGCACTCACGCCGAGCTTGCGCGCGGCGGCAGCGAGCAGCACCGCCTGCAGTTCCTGCGCCGCGCGAACCGCGGCGTTGCCGACCATGAACGACACGCGCGACGAATACGAGCCGTTGTCCTTCGGCGTCACCGCGCTGTCGTTGGCAATCACGCGCAGCCGTGAGAGCGACAGCCCGAGCACCTCCGCCACCGCCTGCGCCAGCAGCGTCGAGGAGCCCTGGCCGATGTCGGCGGCGCCGGTCAGCACGGTGATGCTGCCGTCGAAGTCGAGCTTCAGGTTGACCACGGCGTGCGGCTCGCCGGTCCAGTGCACCGGCTTGGCCGAGCCGCTGACGTAATGCGAGCAGGCCATGCCGAGCCCGCGGCCCAGCGGCAGCTTGCCGCGCCGCTCGCGCCAGCCGGAGGCAGCTTCGACTT
>JBFGOX010000077.1:0-9105 GCA_041565015.1 Burkholderiaceae bacterium | reverse complement strand
GCCAGGGCGCCGCTGGGTTCGGCGGCCAGCGCGCCGGCGATCGACGCGGCGTCGCCGGCGATGCGCAGGCCGCGATGCGATGTCTCACCAAAGGCATCAACCCGCGGCCGCCATGCGAGTTGTGCCGCATCCCAGTCGTGCGCTGCCCGCAGCAGCCGGCTGATCTGCGTATTCGGCACGACGCCGTGATGCAGCAGCACGACATCGGCGGCGAGCCGGTGTTGGCGGCCGCCCGCGGTGAACGACAGGGCCTCGGCAAAATCGCTGCCCTCGACGCGCGGCGCTGTTGCGGCCGCGTACCACGGCACGCGCGCCTTGCGCAGTTGCCGGATCATCCGCATGCCCTTGGCGAGATACGACGGCGCGCCGAGCGCGGCCGGCAAGTGTGGCAGCGCGTCCCAGCGATTGCGCGCCGGCGCGGTCTCGACCAATCCCGCGACCTCGGCGCCGGCATCGAGCAACTGCACGGCAACCAGCAGCAGCAGCGGCCCGGCGCCGGCCAGCACGACACGGCCGGATGGCACGGCGCCCGAACTCTTCAGCGCGATCTGGGCGGCGCCGGCATTCATCACGCCCGGCAGCGTCCAACCCGGCAACGGCGAGGCACGTTCGATCGCCCCGGCGGCGGCGATCAGTTGCTGCGCGCGCACCTGCAGCGTGCGGCCTTCTTGCAGAACGGTCACCGTCAGGTCGCGATCGACGTTCCAGGCCAGTGCGCCGTGGCGCACCTCGACGCCGGCGCTTGCCAGGCGCTGCACGAGGCCGCGGCCGTGCAGGTAGTCGGCGCCGAGCAGCCGTGCGGCCGTCGGCGTGACCGCGGCCACGTTGCGATAGATCTGCCCGCCGGCACGCACCTGTTCATCGAGCAGCAGCGTGCGCAGGCCGAGTTCGGCGCCGGTCAGCGCGGCCGACAGTCCCGCCGGGCCGGCGCCAATGACGACGAGGTCGTAGGAGGCCGCGCTCATGGCGCCGCCTCGACGTGGCGGGCGCCGAGCGGCAGCTTGACCCGCATGCCGGCGCGCACCTCGACCATGCAGGACTGCACGTTCTGCATGCCGTCGACCTCGACCAGGCAGTCGAAGCACACACCCATCAGGCACAGCGGCGAGCGCGGCTGGCCGGTCACCGGCTTGTGCCTGACCGGCACCACGCCGGCACACAGCAGGGCGGCGGCCAGCGTGTCGCCGGCGCGCGCCTCGATGCGGCGGCCGTCGACGCTGATCTCGACCGCCGGCGCCGCCTCGGCCGGCGGCAGGTCAATGCGCTTGAACATGGAATCGCTCCGCGGTGAAGCCGGCGATGTCGCCCGGTTGCTCGCCGCCGCGCAGCCACCCCACCAGCGCGCCGGCATGCAGCGAGGCCAGCGTGATGCCGCTGTGGCAGGTGACGACGTAAGCGCCCGGCTGCGCGCGTGATTGTTCGTAGATCGGCAGGCCGTCGGGGCTCATGACGCGCAGCGAGCCCCAGGTGCGCACGATGTTGATCTGGGCCAGCAGCGGAAAGCAGCGCACCGCGCGATGCGCGATGCGCGACAACTGATCGAGCGTCGTGCCGTCGTCATAGCCGGCGTCTTCTTTCGAGTCGCCCAGCGTCAGCGAACCCTCGCCGGTCTGCCGCACGTACAGCGACGGGTGGCGCAGGAACGGCTGCACGCGTTCGCTGACCAGGATCTGGCCGCGATTGGGCGTGACCGGCGCGCTCAGACCGACCATCGGTGCCAGCTCGCGATTGCCGAGCCCGGCGGCGAGGATCACGCGCCCGGCGACGAACTGGTGCTGTGGCGTGGCGATGTGAAACGCGCCGCCCTTGTGCTCGATGCGCTCGACCCGGCCGCCGGCATGCAGCGTGCCGCCGAGCTGCTCGAAGCCCTGCAACAAGGCGCGCAGCAGGCGCAGCGGGCTGACGTGGCCGTCGAGCGTGCCGAGCGTCGCCCCGACGACCTCCGGGCCGATCAGCGGCGCCAGCTCACGTAGCCCGTTGTGATCGAGCACCTCGAACGGATACTGGCCGCCCAGCGACTGGCGCAGCGATTCGAGCATCGCCGCGCGCTCGGCGAGTTCGTCGTCGCTCAGGCACATGTGCAGGCCGCCGATCTGCGACAGTTCCAGATCGACGCCGGTCAATTTGGTGAGATCGCGCGCGAACTGGGGCCACTGCTGCGCGGCGGTGATGGTCCAGCGCGCATACGGTGGCGTGCCGGCGCCTTTGCCCTGGACCCAGACCAGGCCGAAGTTGCCGCGCGCGGCACGGAAGGCTTCATCGCCTTCGTCGAGCAGCACAGTTCGCTCGCCGGCCCGCGCCAGGCCGTAGGCTATGGCCGTGCCGACGACGCCGCCGCCGACGACGAGATAGTCCGCATCCATGGTGAGACTCCGGTCGGGTGAGCGGCCGCCGCGACGGCGACCGCTCGCTCACAACCCAGCAGCGTCAGTTGGCGACCTTGTCGAGGATCGGCTTGGCGAAGGCTTCGCCGATGTCCTTGGTGATTTCCGGCCACACGACCTTGCGTACCTTGGCTGAGTAGGCGGCAAGCTGCGCATTGGACAGGCGCATGATCTTGGCGCCGGCCTGCTCGAGCTTCTTCTCGTTTTCCGCCTGGTCGGCTTCGGCCTTGGCCCAGCGCTGCGTTTCGAAGCTGTCCGCGAGCTTGTCGAGCGCGGCGCGGTCAGCCGCCTTCAGACCTTCGTACTTGCCCTTGTTCATGATCAGGTACCAGATCTCGAAGTGCGTATTGGCGACGATGTAGTACTTGGTGACGTCGCGGAACGAGGCGTAGTAGCCCTCAGCGCCCGAGCCGAGCACGCCGTCGACGACGCCGGTCTGCACGGCAGTGAACGCTTCCGAAAACGGCAGCGGCGCACTGATGTAGCCGATCGCGTTGCCCATCAGCTGGAAGGCCTTGATCGGCGGCACGCGCAGCTTCAGCCCCTTGGAGGCATTGGCGTCGCCCACCGAGACCGGCTCCTTGTTCAGCGCGATGCCGCCGAAGTACATCGGATAGGCGGCCAGCACCTTGATGTCCTGCTTGGCGTACATGTCCTCCATCGCGGCGCGCAGCGGTGAGCCCTTGCCGAACGCCTTGCGCGCGCCGGCCCAGTCGCTGGCCAGGTACGGAAACACGCCGATCTGCATGCGGCGATCGGCCGCGGTGGCCGCCGGCTGCAGCGCCATGTCGACGGCGCCGACCGAAACGCGCTCGTGCACGACCGTGTAGTCGCCGAGCGCATTGGCCGGGAAGATCTCGATCTTCAGCGAACTGGTCTTGGCCAGCGAGTCGGCGAGCGCACGTACGTCGACGTCGGCGACGGTGCCTTGCGGACGCACGTGGCTCAGCTTGAGCGCCTGGGCCGCGGCGACAGAGGTCATGCCGAGCAGGGCGGCGATGACGAGGGTTTTGATGAGCTTGGGTTGACGCATGGTGATGTCTCCTCTGGTGGATCAATAGCCGAATGCACGGGGGAAGAACAGCGCCAGGTCGGGCCAGAACGCTGTGAGTAGCACTGCGGGAAGGAAGGCAAAGAGCAAAAGCTTCAGCGCCGGCGGGACGATGTCGACGACTTTCACGCCGCCGATTCGAGCGCCCATGTACAGGATCGACGCGTACGGCGGCGTGATGCCGCCGAGCGCCGTGTTCACGCCGATGATGGCGGCGAAATGCACCGGGTCGATGCCGATGGCTGTCATCAGCGGCAGCAGCAGCGGCGCCACCAGGATGATCGCGGTGATGTCGTTGACCACCATGCCGACGATGAACAGCAGCACGTTGACCAGGATGAGGATCAGCGTGCGGTCCTGGGTGAGCTCGAATATCACCGCGACCATCTTTTGCGGGATCGCCTCGAGCGTCAGCATTTGGCTGAGGATGAGGCTGAACAGGATCATCAGCATGATGGCGCCGATGGCCGTGCCCGATTCCTTGCCGGCGGCGAGCAGGGTGCGGAACGTCAGCCCCTTGTAGATCAGGAAGCCCACCGGCACGGCGTAGATGACCGCCACCGCCGCGGCTTCGGTCGGCGTCAACACGCCGCCGTAGATGCCGCCCAGGATGATGAACGGCATCAGCAGCGCCGGCGCCGCCGTGATCGTGCGCTTGCGCGCCTCGACGGTTATCGTCTTCAGATCCGGCGTTGCCTCGAGCTTGAGGTCAAACTTGCGCGCCATCACCAGGTTGACGACGGCGAGGTTGAAGGTGATCAGCAGCCCCGGTCCGAGCGTGGCGAGGAAGCAGGCCAGGATCGACGTGTCGGTGACCCAGCCGTAGACGATCATCGTCACGCTTGGCGGGATCAGCAGGCCGAGCACCGACGAGCAGGCCACGAGCGCCGAGGCGTAGCCGCGCGGATAGCCTTGCCGCGCCATCTCGGGAATCAGCAGCGGGCCGATCGCAGCCACGCCGGTCAGGCCGCTGCCGGAGATCGCACCGATGATGGCGCAACATACCGCAGCCACCACGCCGAGGCCGCCGCGGATGTGGCCGATGAAGATGTTGACCAGCCGCAGCAGCGAGGCGGCAATGCCGCTGGCGCTCATCAGCGTGCCGGCCAGGATAAACAGTGGAATCGCCAGCAGCACCGGGTTGGCCAGCTGACCGAAGCCCCACAGCATCGTGCCTTTCATCGTGACGCCGCCGACGAGGCTCATCACCATCAGGGCCGAGCCGAAACAGAACGGCAGCGGCACGCCGATGCTCAGCGTCAGCACCAGCACACCGAGGGCCAGCAGCGCGACTTCAACCATGGCGCTGCTCCCGCGACCGCGTCAGCACCTTGAGATGGCCGAGCAGCGTGCGCAAGGTAAAGACGATGACCAGCAGCAGGCCGGTCAGGAGCGCAATGTCGGCCCAGAACGTCGGCCAGTACAGCGTCGCGCTCTCGCGCCACGTGCGCAAGGAATAGCGGGTGAAGTCCCACGCCCACCAGGCCAGCCAGCTCGACACGGTGAGGCTGACGATCTCGGTCAGCACGCCGAGCCGGGCATGGCCCGTGTCGGTCTTGATGAAGATCTCCAGGACGTTGGCGCGGATCTGCGAGTTCTCGCGGGATGCATTGGCTGCGCCGAGCATGAACAGCCACAGGCTCGGGTACATGGTGGCCTCTTCGAGGCCCATGACCGGCGTTTCCAGGATGTAGCGGGTGAAGACCTGAACGAACTGGGCGATCGCCACCGCCCCAATAAGGAGCGAAAGGACCCACTTGGCGATGTGTTCGACCACTCTGCCTCCTGTTGAAGTTCGTTCTTCTTATAGACCGATCATCAGACCTGCCAAGAATCGAGACAACTTCTAAATCTTTATGTCTCGATAAAGTGCCTCTATAGTGAGCCGTTCCTTCGGAGGCGCGCGATGGCGCTGAATATTTCGCTGCGGCAGCTCGTGGTGTTCCGTGAGGTCATGCGCTGCGGTTCAGTGTCGGGTGCGGCGAAGGTTCTGCACCGCACGCAGCCGGCGCTCAGTTCGATGCTGGCCGGCATGGAGAACGAGCTCGGCTTCAAGCTGTTCGTGCGCAAGGGCAATCGTCTGATTCCGAAGCCCGAAGCCCACTTCTTCCGCGAGGAGGTGGAGCGCGCGCTGGACAACTTCACCCAGGCGGTGCGGATGATGGGCGACGTGTCGCGTCTGGAGTCGGGTCAGCTGCGCATTGCCTGCATGCCGGCGGCGTCGCTGTTCCTTGTGCCGCAGCTGATCGCCGAGTTCGCCCAGCGCCGGCCGGAGGTGCACGTTTCATTGCAGAGCAACAGCTCCACGATCGTGCATGACTGGGTCGCGTCGCAGCAGTTCGACGTCGGCGTGGCCGAAGTCCCGCAAGAGCGGGACTCGCTGATCGTCGAGACCATCGAGACCCGCTGCGTCTGCGCCGTACCCGCAAACGATCCGCTGGCGCGCAAGAAAGTGATCACGCCGCACGATCTTTCGGGGCGGCCGATGGCCTCACTTTTTGCCGAGCACTTCACCCACCGCGAAACGGTCAAGGTCTTCGAGGCCGCCGGCGCCGGCTTCCGCCAGCGTTTTGAGCTGCGCGCGTTCGTGCCAGGGTTCGCCTTCGTCGAGCAGGGGCTCGCGTTTTGCATCTGCGATCCGATCAGCGCCGCCAGCTACCGCATCTATCGTGGCGACCAAGGCTCGATCGTGTTCCGACCGATCCGGCCGGCGATCGCCTACCCGTTTGCCATCCTGACGCCGAGGTACAAGCCACGCTCGCTGCTGGCGGAAGAGTTCTGCGGGTCGTTGAGGTCGAAGATCCTGGCCGTGGTCAATCAGTCGGCGCAAAAGGATTGATTGATCAAGATTGGTGCGAGGAAGGCTGGCGGCCGGCAGGCTTCAAGCGCGCAGCGGGGCGCCTTCCTGCCGCTTGCCGTTGCCGAACGCAGCTGGTCGCGAACGCCGTGGCACGGCATGATTGCGCGATGAAAGATTCGCGGCCCGTCGCCAGAGCCGATCGAGCCAGAGCGGCCGCAGGGCATGCGCCCGGGGCGGCGACGGTATCGATCACCGGCGCGCGTTCCGAGCTTGGCCGCCTTCTGTCCAGGCGACGTGCCGCCGGCAAGGTGCACATCAATGTCGCCGGACAGCATGCAAACACGCTGCTGCATGACGGGCACGCCTGGAAAGGGTTTGCGCGTGCGGCAATGGCTGGAGCGCGTCGCGCGATGCGCGCTGATGTAGACCTGCTTGTTCACGCCAGCTTCGCATTCGTGCTCGGCCGTCCACAAAAGGACCCACTGCGGTCGATCGCCGAGACGATCCTGGAGTGCGAGCGTCTTGTTCTGTCGGGACCGGTGCCCGCTTGTGTAGTGCGCCTCGGTTACCTGTACGGCCCCGATTCCCGCGATCTGCGGGCTTACCGCAAGGCATTCCGCCTCGGCCGGCCGTACTGGGCGGGTCCGCGCAAAGCTTTGCAATATCACCTGCACCAGCACGATGCAGTCAGCGCATTGCTCGCGGCCGCGAGCCGGCGCAACGCAGGAAGGATTCTTTACGCGATCAGCGGCAAGCCGGTCTCCTTCATGCAGTTCATGGACGATTTCGCCCGCAGGATGGGCAAGCGGTTTCCGCTGCATGTTCCATTGATCGCGCGGCCGGCCATCAAGCTCCTGGTGCGAGAGGAGCACATGCAACAGGCTGCGCTTGGGATGCCGGCGCGGGCGCCGTCGCCACGCGTGCCGGGATGGAAACCGGCATTCCCGGATTATCGTGACGGCCTTGATCAGATCGTCGAGGCGTGGAAGGCGTGAGCCTTCCGCAGGTGGTTGCCGAAACAATTTCGGTCCAACCCAGACGCATCAATAGGCCCAGCCGGCCGGACGTCAATGCCTCAGGCCTCGCTTGTTGATCGGCGGCTGCGCCGCCGCGCAGCCAACTTCCGGCCTCAGTCTTCCGGTTTGGGCAACGAGTGCCAGAGATCGACGAGCATGATGACGATACCGATCACGATCACGCTCGTCAGGGCGGCGTCTTTCATCTTGAGCACCATCGGGCCGAGATAAACCAGCATCAGCGCAACGGCGATCAACGCGGCGACGATCTTGGTGGGCATGGTCTGTTTCTCCTCGCCTGCTTATGGCCTGCGCACTGCGATGTGCGTTGATTCCTAGCCGTACAGCACACCGGGCAGCCACAGCGTGGTCTGCGGGAATACGTACATGATCACCATCGTCACGATAACGATGTAGACGAACGGCATGCAGCCGCTGAAGATCTGCGTCAGCAGCACCGACGGCGGGCTGACCCCCTTCAGGTAGTACGCGGCCATCGCCATCGGCGGCGACAGGAACGCGGTCTGCAGGTTGATCGCCACCAGGACGCCGAAGACCATCGGGTCGATGCCGAAGTGCGCCAGCATCGGCAGGAAAATGGGCACGAAGATGATGATGATCTCGGTCCACTCGAGCGGCCAGCCAAGCACGAAGATGATCGCCTGCGACAACAGCAGGAACGTGATCGGGTTCAGGTCCATGCTCAGCACGAACTGCTTGATCATCACGTTGCCGCCGAGGTAGGCGAACACCGACGCGAACGTCGCCGAGCCGACGAACAGCCAGCACACCATCGCCGAGGTGCGCGCGGTGAGGAACATCGACTCGCGCAGCCCCTGCCAGGTGAAGGTGCGGTAGGCCACCGCCAGCACGCCGGCGCCGAAAGCGCCGACGGCGGCCGCTTCGGTCGGCGTGGCCAGCCCGAACAGGATCGCGCCGAGAACCGACAGGATCAGCAGGGCGAGCGGGAAGAACGACTTCGCCAGCATGGCGATCACTTCGCCGGTGTTGACCTGGCCCTCGTCCTTGGGCAACGGCGGCGCCATCTGCGGCTTGACGATGCCGACGGCGATGACGTAGATCATGTACATGCCGGCGAGCAGGAAGCCGGGCACCATCGCCGCCGCATAGAGCTTGACCACCGAAATGCTGGCCACCGCGCCGCAGACGATCAGCATGATCGACGGCGGGATCAGGATGCCGAGACAGCCGCCCGCGCACACGACGCCGGCCGCCAGCCGGCTGTCGTAGCCGGCCTTGAGCATCTGCGGAAACGCGAGCATGCCCATCAGCGTGACCACTGCGCCGACGATGCCGGTGGCGGTCGCGAACAGCGCGCAGGTGGCCAGCGTGGCCACGGCGAGCGAGGCCGGCACACGACGCAGCGCGATCTGCAGGCTCTTGAACAGGTTGTCGAGGATGTTGGCCCGCTCGACCAGATAACCCATCAGCAGGAACAGCGGTATCGACACCAGCGCATCGTTGTTCAGCACCGTGAAGGTGTTCTGCGTCAGCAGGTAGAAGACGCGGTTGTCGAAGAATTCCACGCCCGGCCGGAAGTAGGCGTAGTAGCCAAAGCCCACGCCGAGCGCCATCAGCGTGAAGGCCACGGGAAACCCGATCATGATCGTGAAGACCAGGATCCCGAGCATCGTAAGCGCGACTGCAGGGTCGCTCATGCTGCCCCCTTCGCGCTGCGCGCTGTCCCCCCGAGGAGGAGTTGATCGCCTTCGGGCGGCCGTGCGGCGCTCATGCGGCGTCCTGCGCGGTTTCCTGCTTCTTGGCGGCGGCTTCGAGCAGCTGGTTCTCGAGTTCCTCGACGTCGTGCAGGCGCGCCGGCCATTGCCCCTCGCG
>JBFGOX010000076.1:0-9124 GCA_041565015.1 Burkholderiaceae bacterium | reverse complement strand
GGGGCACCGCGCCATCCGTGATTCGCGCGACGACTTCCTTCTCTTCCCTGGCCAGGCTCAGGTGCGCGATCCTTGACCTGAGCAGCGTTTGCAGCCGCTCGACCTGAACGGACTTGCCGATCAAGGCTGCGACGATCTCGGCCAATGCCAAGGCGGATTCATCGAACGCCGGGCAACCGGGGCGGCTCGTCAGATTCATCACGCCGATGACATGCTTTCCGACGCCGATCGGTGCGCAGATGAAGCTGGTGCCGAGCCGGTCGCGGCTGCGCGCAAGCGACGCAAAGTCGGACGACCGAATGTCCGCTATCAGGAGTGGCGCCCCCTGTTCGAGCACCCGGCCCACGATGGACTCGCCGCGTCCCGGGGTCTCGTTCCAGGCCGAAGCGGGCAATTGCTCGGTCGAGCACCAGAGCTTCAGCCGCGGCGCGTCGTCTTGGCCCTCCGAGAGCAGCATGATCGAGCAGGTCGCGGCATCGGTGACCGAGGCGGCGAGATGAACGAGTTCGCTGAGGCGGGTACGCAGGTCTTCCTCAGCTCTGACAAACACCGCCAGGTCGTGCAGGCGGCCGAGTGCATTGGCGCTCACGGGCTTTGTCTCCTGATTCAGGGCCGAGCTTACGACTGCCTGGGTCCATCGCGGGCGCACCGACACAGGAACATGGGCGATCAGGACATGATCGCGGCCGTCGGCGACGTCGTGGCGGCGATGATCAAGAATTCTCGCGAGCAGGCCGGGAAAGACGAAGTGCTGGCAATCGCGTATTCGCCCAGGCGCGGGGTGATGCGTGTCCGGAGCACGCCATTTGGTCGGCCTGACCTCCCGCGCAGTCGATCCGATGGCGTCGCGGCCCGAGAATGGATGCAGGGACGGATCCCTGCGACACCGCGCAGTCGCGCCAGACCTGCGGCCGCTTGCCACGGGGCGAACTACTTCGGCAGTCCAGCCGACCGCAACTCGTCGAGCACCCGATCGAGGACGGCTTGATCCCGATAGGGCTCCTGCGCGGCATGCCGCGACAGCGAGAATTCCGGCGCGATGCTCGTCACCTCGCGGGCAATGCGTTCGGCGTCCGCCGGCCAGCCGCCGCGCATCAGCACGCTGGCGAGAATGAGGCGGCTGTTGATCGATTGCGGGGCGATACGCAGTCCCTCCTGTGCAGCGGCGACCGCAAAATCCACCTGACCGAACTCGCGGTAGGACGCGGCGAGAATTTCGATGAACCACGGCGGGTAGACAGGCGAAAAGCGAATTGCACGCTTGACGTGCGTGAGAGCAGCTTCGGGCTCGCCGCAGTGAACGAGCACATTGGCGAGGAAGCCGTTCGCGTTGGTGCAGTTCGGTCGAATAGCCGTGGCCTCGCGGGCGATCGTCAGCGCCTCGTCGAAGCGGCGCTGCAGGAGCCGGACGTTGCCGAGCACGGTGTGCGCCTGTCCGTCGGCATCGGCCATCGCGACGGCACGCTCGGCCCATTCGCCGGCGGCGGCACGGGCTTGGTCGGGATCGCTGCTCCAGCCACGGGTGACCTCGAACCACAGGGACATGGCCATCCACGTCGGACCGTGCGATGACTCCGGCGCAAGTTCAACGACGCGCTCGAAGCAGCTGCGCGCGGTGGCCATCGATTCCTTGTTCATCTGGAAGAAAGCCTGCATGCCGCAATAGAACTGCTCGCGCGACTTTGGTGCAGTCAGGCACTTGTGCCATACGCGCGCCTGCTCGCCGCTCGCCAGCTTCACATCGAGCGCAGTAACCACGCGCGCCGCGATCTCATCCTGCAGTTCGAAGGTGTCATCAAGCGCCCGGTCGTAGCGCTCGGACCAGGTCACCGTAGCGGCGACGGTATCGGTCAGCTGCACGCTGACCCGCACGCGCTGACCCTGTCGCTGCACGCTTGCCTCGAGCGCGTTGCGGACACCCAAGCGGCGCGCCGCCTCGTCGGCCGCGACGTCGCGAAACGCGTTGGCGGATCCGGCTGCGATCAGGAACACGCCCGGCATCTTGACCAGCGCATTCTGGATATCGATTCGCAGCCCCTCGGCCAGCGCCGATCCTTCCGGGTCCTGGCCCGTGCATGTGAACGGAAGCAGCACGATCGACGGCCGTTCGGGAAGCGGCAGCGCCAGCGAGTCGAGTTGAGGGGGAAAAGGTCGCGTTCCGGCCGGCACGTCGCCTTCGGCAAGCGCAAACAACCCGGGCTCCACCGCCGAAAGCGCGTAGCCCGCGTCGTCGGGCAGCTGCGCCTGCACGGCTGCCGTCAGCCTGACGCCATCGGTCGGAGCGCGCTGAACGATCGATGCCGCACGCTCGACCGTTGCGGCCGGAGGCGACGTATCGGCTTTGCCTATTTGCGCGAGGTCGATGCCGAACCGGTAGTGCACGTGTTCGCCGGCAGGCAACTCCGCGTTGGCTTGCGCAAGCGCGCCTCGTGCCGCGACGGCGCAGGACAGGGACTGGGCCGCGTCATCGAATATGCCGAGCACGGCGTCGGCGGGCGCCACGCCGAGCCGGCCACCGAATTCATCGATCGCGGCCAGGAGTACCTGTCGTCCCCGGGCAACGGAACGACGCGTCACTTCCACGTCCTCGCCCATCAGGATTCCGAACGCACGCAACTCGCTGTACAGGACGACGGCGATCCCCGAGTTCCGGCGTGCTGGCGCCTGCGCCGACGCGGCAGTCGCTGTGCTCGTCCGTCCGTTATGCGCGGCCCATTTGTCCCAGAAATACCAGGCGGCTGCAAAACCGCCGAGGATGGTCGCAATCGCGAGCACTATATCCATCGGTATCGCGAGTCCATGGGCATGAGCGTCCCGACCTGGTCGCCCATTGAAACAGACGTGGACTCACTTGGCTACCAGATTCATCTGGTCCGCCGTCTGCGACTCGATTCGATGAGAAAGTCGCCGTGGCGCCTGTTTGTTTTGTTTTCAATGCGCACCGGCAACGATGTGCAGCATCCTGCGAACAGGTTGACCGGCGGCCGTGCGGAGCAATCCGCGTCCTGCGTCGGCCGATGCGAAACGCCGCATGCGCCGAGCGTGCAGACTCGTGGCGATCGAATCCAGCGCCGAATGACCGGTCAGGTCGCGGCTTGGCGCGTCGCGCGCGTTCTTACAGATGACGCCAGGGCTCTCAGCTGCGATTGACGATCGTCCTGCCGGCGTCCGTACGGTCACGTGTGCCGACTAGAATCGCAACCGTCGGCGCAATGGACGCCGCGTCGCCTTGACTGCAAGTCAGCGCGCTTTATTTCACGCGGCAGAGAAACTTGCGCTGCAATCGGGTGCGCAGCGCGTGTTCCTTTGACGGACGCCGCGTCTCGTCGATATTTTTCCGAACAGCGCCATGCAACCGCAGCGCAATGACCTCAGACAGGCGATAGGCCAGGCAGTGGCTTTGCAGCGTGCCGGCAGGTCGGCAGAGGCCGAGAATCTTTGCCGAGGGATTCTTCGCATTCAGCCGGACGAACCCACCGCGCTTCAGGTGCTCGGCGAATGCCTGTTGCGGCGTGGCGACTTCGCGCAGGCGGAGCAATTGCTCGCGGCCTGCCTGGGAGCGCGGCCAGATCAGCACTTGGCGCTGATGAATCACGGCATTGCCCTGCATGCGCTCGGACGCCACGCAGAGGCGCTGGCAAGGTACACGAGCGCCCTGGCGCTGAAGCCGAACGATGGCGTGCTGATCTGGTATCTGGCCCGCGCGCTGACTGCTCTGGGCCGCGATCGCGAAGCGCTCGCTGCGTTCGCGCAGGCAACAACGCTATTGGGTGCTCATGCAGATCTGCTGCTGGAGCAGCAGCGCGTTGCCGATCGTCTGTTGAAAACGTCGCCTGGCGACCGTCAGGCGCTCGTCTCCCGTGCCAACGTCCATGCCGCCAGGCGACAGTGGCAGCTAGCTTATGACGCATTTGCCTCAATGCTTGCGCGTTTCCCCGACGATCCGACTGCAATGACCGGGCTGGCGGGTGTCTGTTTGTGGCTGGATCGGCCGGAGGAGGCCGTGACGCGCTGCGAAGCCGTCCTCCAACGACGGCCGAACGATGTCCGCGCGTTGGGACACCAGGCGACAGCATTCGCCCAGCTTGGCAATTACGAGCAGGCTGTTCAAGTGCTCGATGCGGCCCTTGCGCTCGACGGCGACAACGCCGCGCTGCACTGGAACCGCGCGCTTTATCGTCTGGTCCAGGGGCAGTTCGCGAATGCTTGGGCGGACTTCGAGTGGCGCTGGGAGCGATCGCCACATCTGCAATGGCTACGCACACTGCCCGAAGCGCTCTGGGACGGAAGGACCGATATTTCCGGCAAGACGATCCTCATTCACTCGGAGCAAGGTTTCGGCGACGCGATCCAGTGTGCACGGTACGTCCCGCTGCTGGCCGAGAAGGGGGCGCGCGTCATCATCGGTGCCCACCCGCCCCTGAAATCTCTGCTCGCAACGATCGAATCGGTCGGTGCGGTGATCGTGAATGGCGAGGAAATGCCGGAGGTCGACCTGCACTGCCCGATCATGAGCTTGCCCGCCCGGTTCGGGACGACGCTGGATTCGATTCCGTCGAAGGTCCCTTACGTTCGTGCCGATCCGACTCGCGTGCAACGGTGGTGCCGGCTTCTCGGACCGAAGCAGAAGATGCGCATCGGACTGGCCTGGTCGGGAAGCCCGTCGCATGAGGAAGACGCGAGGCGAAGCATCCGATTGCAGCTGCTTGAACCCCTGTTCTCGCTGCCGGCGGAGTTCTTCTGTCTGGGCAAGGACGTTCGCGATGAGGAGCGCATCGACATGCGCGGGCTGGGTGTCCGTTACTGGGGTGATGAGCTTCATGATTTCGCGGAAACGGCCGCGCTGACCATGCAGACGGACTTGGTCATCGCGGTCGACACGTCGGTCGCGCATCTGGCCGGAGCCCTGGCGAAGCCTCTTTGGCTGCTCATCGCGAGTCCGCCGGACTGGCGTTGGATGACCGGCCGCTCCGATTCGCCCTGGTATCCGACCGCGCGCCTGTTCCGGCAGCGGTCGCGCGGCGACTGGGCCGAGGTCATCGAACGCGTTCGCGATGAACTCGTCTTGTTGATCGACGCCCGCGCGAGTGAGCAGCAAGACGCTGGCCAATGATCTGCGCGAGATCGCGCATCTTTCGGCGAAGGGACCGTCTACTGGCCGGCAGTGCAGATCCGGCGCACGCCACGCGCCCAAGGTTCAGCACGAGAACTTGCGTCCCGCGCGTGGCGGCGCCCGGATGCACAGGCGGCGCTCAGGTTACCTGACGTCGGCCTGCTCGACGAACAACGTCACCCGCCGCAAGCCCTGGTACTCGTCGGCTGCCGGCCGGTAGGCCAGGCGCACGCGTGTCGGCACCGGCTCGGTGCGGCGGAACCAGATTGCGCTGAAGCGCTTGCCCTCGAGTTCCAACGTCAGTTTCAGGTGCGCGTCCTTGATCAGTCGCTGCTCGACCACCGCGAATTCGTTGTCGAACAGCGGCGGCGCGAAACCCTGGCCCCAGATCTGGCGGTCGATCGCCTCGACCAGTCCCAGCGTGATCTCGTTCGACACCAGTGGACCGTCGGTGGCGACGCGCCGCATGAACAGCTCCGCATCGCTGGAGGCGCGCGTGGCCGCTTCGAACGCCCGCGCAAAGCCTTCGTAGTGCTCGGCGCCGAGGGTGAGGCCGGCGGCCATCGCATGGCCGCCAAACTTTTCGACCATGTCGGGCGCGGCCTTGGTGACGAGGTCGAGCACGTCGCGCAGGTGCACGCCCTCGATCGAGCGGCCCGAGCCGCGCAGGGTCCGCTCGTCGGCACGGGCGAAGGCGATTGTCGGCCGGTGAAACTTTTCCTTCACACGCGAGGCGACCAGTCCGACGACGCCCTGGTGCCAGCTTTCGTTGAACAGCGTGATCGTGCGATTCTCACCCGGTTCGGCGGCCTCGAGTTCCGTCAGCGCGTCGAGCTGCATGTCCGCCTCGATCGCGCGGCGTTCGCGGTTCAGGTGGTCGAGCTGGCGTGCCAGTTCGAGCGCGCGGTCGGGGTCGTCGGTGGAAAGGCATTCGATGCCGACCGTCATGTCGGTCAGCCTTCCGGCGGCGTTGATGCGCGGGCCGATCGCGAAGCCGAGGTCGGAGGTGCGCGCCGTGCGCGGACTGCGGCTTGCGACCTGAAAAAGCGCCGCAACACCGGGCTGCGACTGCCCGTTGCGAATCCGTTCGATCCCGGCTGCGACCAGGATGCGGTTGTTGTGGTCGAGCGGCACCACGTCGGCGACGGTGCCGAGCGCGACCAGGTCAAGCAGTGCGTTCAGCCGTGGTTGTTTGGCTTCGTCGAACCTGCCGCGCCCGCGCAGTTCGGCCCGCAGCGCCAGCAGCACGTAGAACATGACGCCGACACCGGCGAGGTTCTTGCTCGGAAAACCGCAGCCACGCTGGTTCGGATTGACGATCACGCGGGCGGCCGGCAGCCGCTCGCCGGGAAGGTGGTGATCGGTGATCAACACGTCGATGCCGAGAGCGTTCGCGCGTGCGACCCCGTCCACGCTGGCGATGCCGTTATCGACGGTGATCAGCAGATCGGGTCTGCCTGAGGCCGCGTTCGCCGCCAGATCGACGATCTCCGGCGTCAGCCCGTAGCCGTATTCGAAGCGGTTGGGCACCAGGTAGTCGACGTGCGCGCCCATTGCGCGCAGGCCGCGCAGGCCGACCGCGCAGGCGGTGGCGCCGTCGCAGTCGTAGTCGGCGACGATCAGCAGCCGCCGGCCGGCGTCAATGGCGTCCGCGAGCAGGCGCGCCGCCGCGTCGACCTGCGTGAGCCGATCGGGCGCGATCAGCTCACGCACCGTGAGTTCGAGGTCGCGCACGCTCGCCACGCCGCGGGCGGCGAGCGCGCGCGCCAGCGGCGGTGCGATGCCTTCAACGGTGAGCCTTTGCGCGAGGCTGGCATCAAACGGGCGGCGGACCAGGTGTGCGTTCAAGTCGCTTCTTCTTCAGTTTCCGTGAGCAGTTCGAGCGGCGAAGTCCTGCGCCAGAAGCGCCACGCGTCGCCGCGGCGCAGCCGCACGACGTGCACCTGACGACGCCCGGCAAGCGCGAGCGCCAGTTCGTCGTAACCGGCGCCGACGCAGGCCGCGTGGAGCGCGCGAAGCGTGGCGTCGAGTTCGGCCAGGTTCAGCAGCCACTGGCCCCAGGCTTCGAACTGCGCCGGCTGCTGCAGCCCGCGCTCGATCGAAAGCCCTTTGCCGCGCGCGGCCGACACGTTGTCGGCGTCCAGCAGCTTTTCGGCGCCGATGCCCGAAGCGAGTGCCCAGCCGCGCAGCGCCGGCTCAGCCGTGGCCACCGTCGCGAAGGCGGACTGCGGCAGTTGCGCCCAGGTGCCGCCGCCGTGCAACCACAGCGCGTTCACGGCGCGTTCGCCGCGCGCTTCGCGCGCCTCATTGAGACTGTCAGTGTGCCAGCGTACCTGCACTTCGGTCAGCAGCTTGCGCCATTCGGTCGCATCCGGTCCTGCCGGCCAGTGCTCGTGTGCCGACTGCCCGAGCGCACCTTCCAGCGCCGTGGCCTGCATCGACCACGGCCTGGCAAGGGTCAGCAGCCACCGCGCGCCGTGAACGTGCAGTTGCGGCCGGCGATCGGCAACGATCTCGGCCAGTGCCTGGCGCAGATGTTCGGCCAAACCGGCAGCCTCGACGGGGCTCGGCGGCGCGTCATCGAGCGGCGCCACGAGCAGGTGATCGCGCGCGAAAGCGAAGTGCACCGGGTCGATGTGCCAGCATTGGACCTCAGGCACGGTTTTTCCGGTCAGCGCATGCAGCGCGTACGGCGCCGTTACCGGCTCGCCGGTGCCGCCAAAGCGTTGCCACATCCAGTGCAGGTGCGCTGCCCCGCGTGTCTCAAACGATGCCGCGGGCTCGGCTTGCCCTTGCCCAAGCGCGCGCATCAGCCACGGCGCCGTGGCGCCGGCGAGCACGTCGGCGGCGATCGGTGCGGGCAGCAGGGCACCGGGTACGACGACGGTCCAGCGCATGGCAGGCGATTCTACGGGCGCGGCTCGCGCGGCCCCTTCGATAGAATGCGCCGCGCTGGTCGACCGTCGGCCGCGCTATCGGGCCCGCCTTGAACCTTCCCTACGAAGTCCGCATCGGTCTGCGCTACACGCGCGCCGGCCGCCGCGCGCGCCGTCGCAACGCCTTCATCTCGTTCATCTCGGCGGTGTCGATGGCCGGCATCGCCCTGGGCGTGGCGGCGCTGATCGTCGTGCTGTCGGTGATGAACGGCTTCGTCAAGGAAGTGCGCGAGCGGATGCTTTCCGCCGTCTCGCACGTCGAGATCGGCACCTACGCTGGATTCGTTTCCGACCCGGCGGCGATCGCCGCGCAGGCCAGGCGCAACCCCGAAGTGCTGGCCGCGGCGCCGTACATCAACGCGCAGGGCATGTTCGCGCAGGGCGACATCGTGCGCGGCGCGCTGGTGCGCGGCGTCGACCCGAAACTGGAGCCAGAGGTCTCCGATATTGCGCGCAAGATCAGTGGCGGCGCGATCACCGACCTCGCTGACGGCGAGTTCAACGTGATCCTCGGCGTCGAACTTGCGCGCGCGCTGCGGGTGACCGTCTCCGACAAGGTGACGCTGATCTCGCCGCAAGGCAATGTGACGCCGGCGGGCATCGTTCCGCGGCTGCGCCAGTTCAAGGTCGTCGGCACCTTCGAGTCGGGGCACTTCGAGTTCGACAGCACGCTGGCCATGGTCCACATCGGTGATGCGCAGCGGCTTTATCGCGTCGGCGGGCCCAGCGGCGTGCGGCTGCGGCTGAAGGACGCCGAGCGTGCGCCGCAGGTCGCGCAGGAACTGGCGGGGCGCCTCGACTCGGGACTGCTGGTGCGTGACTGGTCGAGGCAGAACCCGACCTACTTCGCGGCAGTGCGGGCGGAGAAGCGAATGATGTTCATCATCCTGACGCTGATCGTCGCCGTGGCCGCGTTCAACCTCGTCTCGACCTTGGTGATGACGGTCACCGAGAAGCAGTCCGACATCGCCATTCTGCGCACGCTCGGTGCCAGCCCGCGCAGCGTGATGGCGGTGTTCATCGTGCAGGGCGCACTTATCGGTGTTTTCGGCACGCTGATCGGGGTGGGCGGCGG
>JBFGOX010000075.1:0-9192 GCA_041565015.1 Burkholderiaceae bacterium | reverse complement strand
TGATCGCGTCGACCGCCGAAGAAAACGAGTGCCGGATGGCGTAGTCGCCGGCGAAACCACCCGGGCGCCGCTGCGCCCGGGTGAGTGTGATTGTCGGTCTCGCCACTCGCTTCGCAGCTAGATAATCCGTGCTGTTCATCCAGCATCTGATCAACGGACTGCTTGCGGGCGCGTACTACCTGCTGATCGCGCTCGGCCTGTCGCTGATCTTTTCGCTCGGCGGCATCGTCAATCTGGCGCACGGCGCGTTCTACGCCATCGGCGCCTATCTCGCGTTCACCATCGGCGCGCAACTGGGCTTCACCGGCGCGGCGTTGATCTCGCCGGTGCTGGTCGGTCTGCTCGGCGTGGTCATCGAGCGGCTGCTGTTCCGTCGCTTCTACAAGGTCGATCCAGCGTTGTCGCTGCTGCTCACCTTTGGACTGGCGATGGTCGCCGAGCAGTCGCTGCGGATGATTTTTGGCGCGCCGCCGCTGTCGTGGTCGATTCCGCCGGCGCTGCGCGGTCTGATCGTCGTCGGCGATTTCATCTATCCGATTTATCGCGCGTTGGTGCTGGGCGTCGCGGTGGCCTGTGTGGCCGGCCTGTGGCTGCTGCTGCAGAAAACACCCTTCGGTCGCGTCGTTCGCGCCGGCGTGCAGAACCCGGACATGGTCGGCGCGATGGGCATTTCACTGGCGCCGTACATGGCGGCAGTCGCCTTTCTCGGCGTCGGCCTGGCCGGGCTGGCCGGCGTAATGCTGGCGCCGATCTTCTCCATCCACCCGGCGATGGGCGCCGACATCATCACCTCGGCCTTCGTGGTGGTCGTGATCGGCGGGCTCGGCTCGTTCTGGGGCGTGGTGATCGCCGCGGTGATCGTCGGCGTCACCAAGGGCGTGGTGACCGCGATCGGCTACCCGGAGTACTCCGAGGCGGCCATCTACCTGCTGATGCTGCTGGTGCTGCTGGTGCGGCCACGCGGACTGTTCGGCGAACGCATCCAGCGATTCGAATAGACGATGCCGCGCCATCGCGACCTCCTCGTCGTTGCGCTGGCCTTGCTGGCGCTGCCGTTCGCGCTGACTTCGATCGGGCTCGGCGTGACCTCCGCCTCCGAGGTCGTGATCTTCGCGCTGGCCTGCATGGCGCTGAACATCCTGGTCGGCTATACGGGGCTGACCTCGTTCGGTCATGGCGCCTGGTTCGGCCTGGGCGCCTACGCGGCGGCTCTGGCGCAGCTGAAGCTGTTTCCGGGCTCGTTTTTCCTGCCGCTGGCCACCGGGCTCGGCATCGTGCTGGCGGCGGCCAGCGTGTTCGGTTTCCTGATCCTGCGCCGACGCGGCGTGTACTTCGCGCTGTTGACGCTGGCACTTTCGGCGATGCTGTACACGATTGCCTTCCGCTGGACCGAAGTCACCGGCGGTGAAAACGGCCTCGGCGGCATCACCCGGCCGGAATTCGTCGGCGTGTCGTTTGAAAGCGCCTGGAACTACTACGTGCTGGTGGCCAGTGTCGGCCTGGCCGCCGTCTATGGGCTATGGCGCTTCCATCGTTCGCCGGTGGGCACGGTGCTGATCGCCATCCGCGAGAACGAGCAACGTGCGCGTTTTATCGGCTATGCCACCGACGGCTACAAGCTGCTCGCCTTTGTCGCCTCAGCAGGGCTGACCGCTCTGGCCGGCATGCTGCTGTTGTTCAACAACCGCATGACCTCGGCGGAGCCGATCTCGGTGGCCTTCTCCGGCGAACTGCTGGCGATGGTGATCATCGGCGGCATGCGCTCCTTCCTCGGCCCGGCGCTTGGCGCGCTGTTCTTTGTCATCTTTCGCGACAACCTGTCGCGTGTCACCGAGAACTGGCTCCTGTACTTCGGCCTGCTGTTCGTCGCCTTCATCGTCTTTTCACCGCGCGGGCTGGTCGGTCTGTACGAACTGCTGACCGCGCCGTGGCGCAAGAAAGTCATTGGCGAGGCAGCAATGTCGAAGCGGCAGGCCGGCGCGGTGGCCCTGCCCGATTTCCTCAAGCCGACCGCCCATTCGGCCGGCGCCATTCTGGAAGTCAACGGGCTGGCCAAGAGCTTCGGCGGCATCCACGCGGTGCAAAGCGTGGACCTGCGGATGAAGGATCGGACGCTGCACGCGCTGATCGGTCCGAACGGTGCCGGCAAGACGACCGCCTTCAACCTGATCTCCGGCCAGTTCGCGCCGGATGCGGGAAGCATCCGCCTGGCCGGCACCTCGATCGCCGGCATGTCGCCCGAGGCCGTCACCGGTGCCGGCATCGGCCGCTCGTTCCAGATCACCAACCTCTTTCCGACGCTGACGGTGGCCGAGAACGTCCGGCTGGCCGTGCAGGCGCGCGATCCTGCGCGCTTCGGCATCTGGACCGACGCAGCCAAACTCGGCAATGTCAACCGCGAGAGCGGCGAAATCATCCGCACGATGGGGTTGGGCGGCGTCGAGATCGCCGAAGCCGCCTCGCTGTCGTACGGCGGCCAGCGGCTGCTCGACATGTCGCTGGCGCTGGCCACCCGGCCGCGCGTACTGCTGCTCGACGAGCCCCTGGCGGGGCTGGCGGCGGCCGAGCGCGATCGGGTCGGCCAGCTGATCAAGACGATTTCTTCCGACGTGCCGGTGCTGCTGGTCGAGCACGACATCGACCGCGTCTTTGCGCTTGCCGACGCGGTCACGGTGATGAACGACGGGCGGGTGCTGGTCGACGGCAGCGTCGACGATGCGCGCGATTCGCCGCGGGTGCAGGAGGTCTACATCGGCTCCGGCACGCATGCGCTGGCCGGCCGTCATCGACCGAGCGCCGCGCGCGCAACCGTGCTGCTGAAACTCGAACGGGTGAACACGTTCTACGGCAAGAGCCACATCCTGCGCGACGTGTCGTTCGACGTTCACGACCGCGAAATCGTCGCCCTGCTCGGCCGCAACGGCGCCGGCAAGTCGACGCTGCTCAAATCGATCGTTGGCATCGCTGCGCCTGCCACCGGCCAGATCACGCTCGGCAAAGACGAGCTGGCGCGGCGGCCATCGGCGGAGATCGCCCGCCGCGGCGTGTCGTACGTGCCGCAGGGCCGCGGGCTGTTCGCCGGCATGTCGGTGGCCGAAAACATGGAACTCGGCCGCCTGAAGCGGCGCAACAACGCCGGCGTGTTCTGGGACGAGGAGAAGATCTTCGAGTTCTTCCCGCGCATCAAGGAACGCTGGCGTTCGCCGGCCGACTACCTCTCCGGCGGCGAGCAGCAGATGGTTGCAGTGGCGCGCGCGTTGTCGGGCGATACCCGCGTGCTGCTGCTCGACGAGCCGTTCGAAGGGCTGGCTCCGGCGGTAGTCGAGGAACTTTTTGAGGCGTTCGACAGATTGCGCCAGGAGGTTTCGATCCTGATCGTCGATCACCACCTCGACCTGGCGTTGGCGCTGTCCGATCGCACGGTGGCGCTCGAAACCGGCCAGGTCACGCACATCGGCCCGTCGAAGGTGTTGTCCGAGGATCTCGAAACACGGCGCAAGGTGCTCTGGCTATAGGAGACAAGGAGACAACATGCCGACTGCAGCAATCATCGGCGCCGGCCTGATCGGCCGCTCGTGGGCCAACGTCTTTGCGCGGGCCGGCTGGCGCGTGCAGGTGTGGGATCCGGTCGATGCGCAACGCGACGGCGCGCCGGCCGCGATCGCCGCCTCACTGCACGATCTGGCGCGGCACGGCCTGGTCGTCGATGCGGACGCCGCCGCACAGTGCGTCAGCGCAGCGGCGACGCTGGAAGCGGCCGTCGCCGGCGCCGACTACGTGCAGGAAAACGGCCCCGAAACTGTCGAAACGAAACGCGAGACCTTTGCCCGCCTAGATGCAGCGGCGGCACCGGCGACAGTGCTCGCCTCGTCGACCTCGGCGATCGTTGCGTCGCTGTTTACCGAGCAGTTGTCCGGCCGCGCCCGCTGCCTGGTCGCGCACCCGGTCAATCCGCCGCACCTGGTTCCGGTGGTCGAAGTCTGTGGCGCACCGTGGACAGCGGAAAAAACCAAGGCGCGCGCACGAGACATCCTGCGCAGCGTCGGCCAGGCGCCGATCGACGTGAAGCGCGAGGTCGACGGCTTCATCCTGAACCGGCTGCAGATTGCGCTGCTGACCGAGGCCTTCCGCCTCGTGCAGGACGGCTACGTCAGCCCCGAGGATCTCGACCGCACGATTGCCGATGGACTCGGCCTGCGCTGGTCGTTCATGGGGCCGTTCGAAACGATCGAATTGAATGCGCCGGGCGGCGTGGCCGACTACTGCGCGCGCTACACGCCCTGGTTCCGCCGCTACATGGCCGACCTGCCGAAACCCTCGGTGTGGGATGACGCCAACTGGCAACGCGCAGCAGCGGCCTGGGGCCGCACGCCGAGCGCAGAAGAAATCGCCACCAAGAGCTTGTGGCGCAACGAACGGCTGGCCGCGCTGGCTGCGCACAAGCGCACACAGCGGCCTTACCGCGAAGACTGAACCGAAACGACAAGGGAGTTCACGATGGCCAAAGCCAATCGCAAGGTGATCATTACCTGCGCCGTCACCGGCGCCATTCACACGCCGAGCATGTCGCCGCACCTACCGGTGACCGCCGACGAGATCGCCGAGGCGGCCATCGGCGCGAACGAGGCCGGTGCCGCGATCGTGCACCTGCACGCGCGCGATCCGAAGGACGGCCGGCCCGACCAGAGCCCGGCGGCGTTCGCGCCGTTCCTCAAGGTGATCAAGCAGCGCTCCAACGTGGTGATCAACATCACCACCGGCGGCGCGCCGACGATGACGGTCGAGGAGCGCCTCGGCCCCTGCGCGCACTTCAAGCCCGAGGTCGCGTCGCTGAACATGGGTTCGATGAACTTCGGCCTGTTTCCGATGCTGGCCCGCTTCAAGGAATTCAGGTTCGACTGGGAGCGGCCGTACCTCGAAGGCTCCGACGATCGCATCTTCAAGAACACCTTCCGCGACATCGAGAACATCCTGACCACCTGTTCCGGCAACGGCACCCGCTTCGAGATCGAGTGCTACGACATCGGCCACCTGTACACGCTGCGTCACTTCGCCGACCGCGGGCTCGTGAAGCCGCCGTTCTTCATCCAGTCGGTGTTCGGCATCCTCGGCGGCATCGGCCCGCATCCGGAGGACGTCGCGCACATGAGGCGCACTGCCGACCGCCTGTTCGGCGACCAGTACCAGTGGAGCGTGCTCGGCGCCGGCCGAAACCAGTTGCCGATCGCCACCCAGTCGCTTGCGCTCGGCGGCAACGTGCGCGTCGGGCTCGAGGATTCGCTTTGGATCGGCGCCGGCCGACTGGCGGAAAGCAACGCGCAGCAGGTGCGGGCGATCCGCAAGGTCATCGAGGGGCTCGGGCTGGAGATCGCCTCGCCGGACGAGGCGCGGCAGATCCTGCAGTTGAAGGGCGGCAACCAAGTCAACTTCTGACCTGAGCTCGGCGGCGGCAACGCACGGCGCGTCCGCCGCGTCATTTGTAGGGCTTTTGGCCCGCAAATCGGAAGATCGGCACCGGCCGCCCGCTTCCATCATCGGCCTGCTTGACTGGCAGTCGTGCGCCTGTCGCACGGCGGCCGCAATGGGGAGCGCCGATGAAGCTCGACGATCGACACGAAAACGCCGCAGTCGCGGCGGCGGCATCGCCGCCGGCCGACGCGCGCGGCCGCGTTCGCCTGCGCCTGGGCGACCTGCTGGTCGCCCAACACGTGCTGACCCCGGTGCAACTGAAGGCCGCGCTCGATGAGCAGCGCGCCAGCGGCCGTAAGCTCGGCCGCATCCTGATCGAAGACGGCATCACCGACGAGCCGACCATCGCCCGCGCGCTGGCGCAGCAGATGAAGCTGCCCTACGTCGAGCTGACGCTGAACCAGGTGCAGCCGGCGGTGGCCAAGCTGCTGCCGCCGGCGCAGGCGCAGCGTCTACGGGCGCTGCCGATCGCCGAAGAAGGCGCAGTGCTGCGGCTGGCGATGGCCGATCCGACCGACTACCAGGCCTTCGACGACGCCCAGCGTCTACTCAATCGCGAGATGGACGTCGTCGTGGTCACCGAGTCGCGGCTGACGGCCGTGCTCGAACGGCTGTCCACGCGCAGCGAAGAGCTGACCGGATTGGCGCGCGAAGTGCAGGAGCAGGTCGGCGCCCCGGTGGTCGACACGGCGCTGCTGGCGGCGGGCGCCTCACCCGACGAGGTGCCGGTCGCACGGCTGCTGCAGAAACTGTTCGAGGACGCGCTGCGCGCGCGCGCTTCCGACATCCACATCGAGCCGCAGGAAAACCGGCTGGCCGTTCGCCTGCGCGTCGACGGCGCGCTGACGCTGCACACCGAGGCCGACAGCCGCATCGCACAGGCCGTCGTGCAGCGCCTGAAGCTGATCGCCGGGCTCGATATCGCCGAACGCCGCCTGCCACAGGACGGCCGCTTCGTCGCCCGCGTGAAGAACCCCAACATCGACCTGCGCATATCGACGATGCCCACGCAGCATGGCGAAGCGGCGGTGCTGCGCCTTCTGCCGACGCACATGGGCATCCTCGCGCTGGAAAAACTCGGCATGCCGGCCGGCATCTTCGAGCGGGTGCAGGAATTCACGCAGGAACCGCACGGCATGATGCTCGTCACCGGGCCCACCGGCTCGGGCAAGACCACCACGCTGTACGCGGTGCTGGCGGCGATGAACACGCCGGATACCAAGATCATCACCGTCGAAGACCCGGTCGAATACCGGCTGCCCGGCGCCAGCCAGGTGCAGGTCAACGAGAAGATCGGCCTGACCTTCGCTGCCGTACTGCGCTCGACGCTGCGCCAGGACCCGGACATCGTGCTGGTCGGCGAAATGCGCGACCGCGACACGGCCGAGATCGGCCTGCGCGCGGCAATGACCGGCCACATGGTGCTGTCGACGCTGCATACGCGCGATGCGGCCTCGACGCCGATCCGCCTGCACGACATGGGCGCGGCGATGTTCCTGGTCGCGACCTCGCTGCGGCTGGTGCTGGCGCAGCGGCTGGTGCGCACGGTCTGCCCGCACTGCGCCGAGCCGCATCGCGCCACGCCCTTGGAGCACGCGTTCCTGCGCGCGCACGTCGGCGCCGCTGCCGATGTCGCGATGACGGCCGACTCGCCGCTGCGCGTCGGCCGCGGCTGCAACCATTGCAACCACAGCGGCTTCATCGGCCGCCACGGCGTGTACGAACTGCTCGAAGTCACACCGATGCTGGCGCAGCATCTTGCCGCCGGCGACACCACGACCTACCTGACCGCCGCGCGGCGCGAGGTCGGCATCCATTCGCTGGCCCATCACGCCTGCGACCTTGCCCTGGCGGGCGTGACCTCGATACGCGAGGCACTGCGCACCGTCGGCCGCGGCAGCGCCGGGCACAGCCACTAGGTCCGATGCCGAATTTCAGCTACGTCGCGCGCGCCGCTTCCGGCGCCAAGGTCGCCGGCACCGTCGACGTGGCCGACAGCAACGCGCTGGCCGACGCGTTGTCGGCGCAGGGCCTGCTGCTGTTGCGCGCCGATCCGGTGTCGGCGGCCAACGCGCCGGAGGCGTCGGCCTTGCACCGTGGCCTGTTCGAACGCGCGCTGTCGGCGACCGAACTGATCCTGTTCTGTCGCCAGTTCTCCACCTTGCTGAAAGCCGGCGTGCCGCTGCTGCGCGCGCTCGACGGCCTCGCCGAATCGGCGACGCACCGCGGCTTCGCCGAGGTGCTGCGCTCGATGCAGGCCGCGCTCGGTGCCGGCCAGCAGCTGTCAGCGGCGATGCAGGCGCATCCGTCGGTCTTCAACCCCTTCATGATCAACAGCGTGCGCGTCGGTGAAGTGACGGGACGTCTGCCCGAGGCATTCGCCGGCCTTTATCGGCAGCTGTCATTCGAGAAGGAAAACCGCGAGGCGGTGGCCGGCGCACTGCGCTACCCGGTCATCGTCCTGCTCGTGGCCGCCGCCGCGCTCGGCGCGGTCAACATCTTCGTCATCCCGGCCTTCGCCAAGGCGTACGCCAGCTTCAAGGCGCAACTGCCGCTGCTCACCCGCGTGCTGATCGCCATCTCGGACTTCTTCGTCGCCTACTGGCCGCTGATGCTCGCCGGCGTCATCGCCGGCATCGTGCTGCTCAGGCTGTCGCTTGCCACGAAGGCGGGTCGCCGCGCGTGCGACGGCTTCCTGCTGCGCGTGCCGATCATCGGGCCGTTGCTGCACAAGGCGGCGATTGCCCGCTTCACCAAGAGCTTCGCCATCGCCATGGACGCCGGCGTGCCGATCGTCGAAGCGCTCGACGCCGCCGTGGCGACGACCGGCAACGTGGTGGTCGCCGAACGTATCGGCCGCCTGCGCGGTGGCATGGAGCGCGGCGAGTCGCTGTCGCGCGCCGCGCGCGCCACCGGCGCCTTCACGCCGATCGTGCTGCAGATGATCGCGGTGGGCGAAGAAACCGGTGCGCTCGGCGACATGATGAACGAGGTCGCCGATCACTACGCGCGCGACGTCGACTACGCGATCAAGTCGCTCGGCAGCCAGCTCGAACCGGTGCTGATCATCCTTTTGGGTGGTTTCGTGCTGGTCTTCGCGCTCGGCGTCTTCCTGCCGATGTGGGACCTGTCCAAGGTCGCCGTCCGCTAGGGCGCGGCGCTCCGCCGTCAATCCGCAGAAAGCGGCCACTTACCAAAACTGACCGCCGAAGGGCGCGTTTTTCAACCAATCGCCCCAACGGAATCAAGGGAAAAATGCCACGCATCGGCAAAGCTGTGTCGGTCAAGTTCCTACACGTCTCGCCGATTAACGACTTGCAGGACGCGGACCGTAACCCGGGAAACCACGTCCAGTGGACACCGTTGCGGCCGCCGCCGTCTGAAAGGAACGACCATGATTAACGAACTGAAGAATTCCCGCCAGGCCGGCTTCACGCTGGTCGAACTGGTCATCGTGATCCTGATCCTTGGGATCCTGTCCGCGGTCGCGCTGCCGCGGTTCATCAACCTCGGCGCCGACGCCCGCAAGGCGAAGGCCGAAGGCATCTACGGCGCCGTGCGCTCGGCCAACCAGATCGTTCGCGCTGGCGCTTTGATTCGCGGTGCAACGGGTGCCACTGGCACGGTCGCTGTCGATGGCGCGACCATCGACGTCGTCTATGGCTACCCTGCCGCCTCGGCTACCGGCATCGTCGCTGCGGCCGGCCTTGATGCAACCAATGA
>JBFGOX010000074.1:0-9227 GCA_041565015.1 Burkholderiaceae bacterium | reverse complement strand
GCCGGGGCTGCGCAGCCGCTCGCTGAGCGCTTCCCATTCGGCCATCGACAGCACGACGCCGAAGTGGCGCACCGGGACCGCGTCACCGTCCACGGCACTGGTCGAGCGGTGGCCGGCTTCATCGGGCGCCAGGTGGGCGACGATCTGGTGGCCGTAGAGGTTGAAGTCGACCCAGTCTTCGGAGGAGCGGCCCTCGGGGCAACCGAGCAGGTCGCCGTAGAACGCCCGCGCGCTGGCCAGCGAGGTGACGGGAAATGCAAGGTGGAACGGGTGCAGCGCTGCCATGAGGTGCTCGCCTGATCGAAAGCGCGCATTTTGCCAGTGCCCCGTATATTTCCCCCGCCATGAGCGTCCAGCCTGCAGACGTGATTGTGATCGGCGCTGGCATTGCCGGCGCATCGGTTGCCTACGAACTGTCGCGGCAGCGCCGCGTGCTGCTGCTCGAGCGCGAGAGCCAGCCCGGCTACCACACGACCGGGCGCTCGGCGGCGCTGTTCACCGAGACTTACGGCAATGCGGTGATGCGCGCGTTGACACGCGCAAGCAAGTCCTTCTTGCAGCGGCCGCCTGACGGATTCGCGCCGGCGCCGCTGCTCGCGCCGCGCGGCACGCTGCTGCTGGCGCAGGAATCCCAGCTGACCACGTTGCGGCGGGTGGCGGAGGAATGTTCGGCGCTGGTCGACAACCTCGGCTGGTGGTCCGGCGACGAGGTGCGCGCGCGGGTGCCGTGCTTCGCGCGGGAGCAGGTCGCCGCCGGCCTGCTCGAACCCGATGCGATGGACATCGACGTGCACGCGCTGCATCAGGGCTTTCTCCGCGGCCTGCGCGCGCACGGCGGGGCGTTGATCGTCAATGCGGAGGTGCGCGCGCTCGCGCACGACGGTCACTGGCGCGTGTCGACGACTGCCGGCGAGTTTGCCGCGCCGGTGGTGGTCAACGCGTCCGGCGCCTGGGCCGACGAGATCGCGCAGCTGGCCGGTGCGCGCCCGGTCGGGCTGGTGCCGAAGCGGCGCACCGCGATCACCTTCGATCCGCCCGCCGACGTGTCGATCGAGCGCTGGCCGGCGGTCATCGACGTCGACGAGCAGTGGTACTTCAAGCCCGAGGCCGGCTGCATCCTGGCCTCGCCGGCCGACGAGACGCCGTCGCCGCCCTGCGATGCGCAGCCGGATGAGTACGACGTCGCCGTGCTGGTCGACCGCATCACGTCGCTGACGACCCTCGCGGTGCCGCGCATCCGTTCGCGCTGGGCGGGGCTGCGCTCATTCGTTGCAGACAAGACGATCGTCGCCGGCTTCGCTGCCGACGTACCCGCTTTTTTCTGGCTCGCTGGCCAGGGCGGCTACGGCATCCAGACCGCTCCGGCGCTGGCGCGCGTGGCTGCGGCGCTGGTGCAGGATGAGCCGCTGCCCGCCGACGTTGCTGCGCTCGGCATTGATGCAGCCTCGATTTCGCCAGCGCGACCGGGGCTCACCGCCGGTGCGCCGCCGCCCGAATAGCGCCACCTTGCGGCGTTCGGCGACGGCAGGTCGGAGACTGTTGACATGACAGCGGGCGGATCGAACGCTGGCGCCGCCGTCCGCATCCCGCCCGCGATCTGGGCGCTGGGTTTTGTCAGCCTGCTGATGGATGTGTCGTCGGAACTGATCCACAGCCTGCTGCCGGTGTTCCTCGTCACCGTGCTGGGTGTCAGCGCGCTGACGGTCGGGTTGATCGAAGGAGCAGCCGAAGCCACGGCGCTGATCGTCAGGGTGTTTTCCGGCGTGCTCAGCGACTACTGGGGTCGGCGCAAGCCGCTGGCGGTGCTCGGCTACGGCCTTGGCGCGCTGTCCAAGCCGCTGTTCGCGCTGGCCACGACCAGCGGGTGGGTGTTGACCGCGCGGCTGATCGACCGCGTCGGAAAAGGCATCCGCGGCGCGCCGCGCGATGCGTTGATCGCCGATATCGCGCCGAAGGCGGTGCGCGGCGCGGCCTTCGGCCTGCGCCAGTCGCTCGACACTGTCGGCGCGTTTGTCGGCCCGCTCGCCGCCGTCGGCCTGATGCTCGCCTGGGCCAACGACTTCCGCGCGGTGTTCTGGGTGGCAATCGTCCCCGGCTTTCTCGCCGTCGCGCTGCTGATCGTCGGCGTGCATGAGCCGAAGCAGCAGCGCAGCGGCGCTCCGGTCAACCCGGTCCGGCGTCGACACCTGCGCCGGCTGTCGGCGGCGTACTGGTGGGTGGTCGGCATCGGCGCCCTGTTCACGCTGGCGCGCTTCAGCGAGGCGTTCCTGATCCTGCGCGCCGAACAGGGCGGGCTGCCACTCGCGCTGACGCCACTGGTGCTGATCGGCATGAACGTCGTTTATGCGCTCACCGCCTATCCATTCGGTCGGCTGTCGGACCGCATCAGCCACACCAAGCTGCTGGCGCTGGCGCTGCTGGTGCTGATCGGCGCCGACCTGCTGCTCGCGTACAGCAACCAATGGCCTTGGGTCTGGGCCGGCATCTCGTTATGGGGCCTGCACATGGGCGCGAGCCAGGGCCTGCTGGCGACGATGGTGGCCGACACCGCGCCGGCTGATCTGCGCGGCACGGCATTCGGGTTCTTCAATCTGGTCTCGGGCATTGCAATGCTCTTGGCCAGCGTGATCGCCGGGTTGCTGTGGGATGTGTTCGGGGCGGCGCTGACCTTCGTTGCCGGCGCGTTGTTCAGCGCGTTCGCGCTGTTGGCCATCGCGTTGCGTCCGTCGGCGCTCGGCCGCGCGTGAGAGCGGCTTTCGCCGCCGAGTCGCTTCAGCGCATGGCGGCGGACGAACTGCGTTCATCCTGCGCCAGCGCGCGCAGGTAGGCGGCGAACTGCGGATCCTCGCCGCGCAGCAGTTCCGGCAGGCGGTTGTGGAAGTCGTCGCGGCGTACCCAGGTGCGCATGAAGTCCTCCCACGAGTTCCAGCGCCGCGCCTGCTCGGCCGTCATCTGCGGCGACCACGCGGTGAGGTAGGCGCGCTCGAGCAGCGAGATCAGCATGTCGAAGATGGCGAGCATCCGCTCGCGCTGCTCGGGTGACAGGTCGGGTGTGGGCGCGTTCGTTCGCAGGTGCAGGTCGGCGTTGTCGATCACGACTTTCAGGAAGTCGTTGTACGCGTTCGACAGCAGCTGGTAGACCTCGGCCTCTTCGTTGGCCCGCTCCTTGCGCTGCTCGAACAGGAACACCGCGATGGCCAGCGGCAGGCCGATCACCGTGACGACGTAGCTGGCCAGTTCCCAGGTGTCGCGGTCGAACATCGCGGCGCGCGGCGGGTCGGGATCAGACGATCGCCAGCGGCTGCGCCCGCTTCGGCGGCGGGAAGCGGCGATCGACCTGCGCCAGGTCCGCATCGTCGAGGCGCAGCCTGCCGGCACCGACCAGTTCCCGCACATGCTCTGGCCTGACGGCCTTCGGGATCGCGATGACGCCGGACTGGGCCAGCAACCAGGCAATCGCCACCTGCGCGGCGCTGGCGCCGTGGCGCGCGCCGATTTCGGCCAGCGTCGCATCGCTGGCGAGTTGTCCCTGGTCGAGCGGGCAGTAGGCCATCGTCGGCACGTCGTGGTCGCGCTGCCACGGCAGCAGGTCGAACTCGACCCCGCGCCGCGAGGCCGAGTAATAGACCTGGTTCGCCGCGCAGGCGCGGCCGGCGCCTTTCCAGAGTTCGGCCATGTCGGCGGCGTCGAAGTTGCTGACGCCCCAGTGGCGGATCTTGCCGTCGCGCTGCAGTCGCTCGAACGCGTCGACGGTCTCGGCCAGCGGCACGGTTCCTCGCCAGTGCAGCAGATAGAGGTCGATGCGGTCGGTTCGCAACCGCGCCAGCGAGCGCTCGCAGGCGGAAATCGTGCCGGCGCGGCTGCTGTTGCCGGGCAACACCTTGCTGACGATGAACAAATCCTCGCGACGGCCTTCGGTGGCTTCGGCAACGACCTCTTCGGCGCCGCCGTCGCCGTACATCTCGGCGGTGTCGATCAGGCGGATGCCGAGGTCGATCGCCAGCCGCACCGCGGCGACTTCGTCAGCGCGCGCGCGCTTGCGTTCGCCCATGCGCCAGGTGCCGAGGCCGAGTGCGGGGACCTTCTCGCCCCCTGGGAGGGTGACGCTGTTCATGTCGTTGCTCCGGGCCGGACGGCGCTGCCGCCGGATGAGAGACGGAAAGTACATCAGCCAGTCGTCGCGATGATGACAGCACCCGCGGGGGCCACGACCGACTCACCCGGCGCCGACCGGCTCGGCGGCGCCGGTGACTACCTTCAGGAGCCGTACCGGCGCAGCCCGTCCAGATCGTTGATGACGATCGCGCCGTATTCGACCTTCAGCAGTCCCGCCTTCTGCAGCGTCTGCAGCGCCTGGTTGACGCGCTGCCGCGAGATGCCGGCGAGATAGCCGATCTCCTCCTGCGACACCTCGAGCTTCTTGTCGATGCCGGGATAGAGGATCGGGTTGAACAGCCCTGCCACACAGCGCGCCGCGCGCGCATCCGGGTCGTGCAGGCGCTGCGCCTCGAGCATGCCGATGAACTGGCCGAGCCGCTCGTTCAACTGCACCAGCATGAAGCGGTTGAACGGGATGCTCGTGTTCAGCAGCCATTCGAAAGTGCGCCGCGGCACGCGCGCGATACGAGACTCCCTCAAGGCAACAACGTCGTAGCGGCGCGGCTCGGTCTTCAGCAGGCTGCCTTCGCCGAACCAGCCGCCAGCCGGGATTCCGGTGAACGTCGAGGCGCGGCCGGACGGCGTCGAAATCATCATCTTGACCATGCCGTCGAGCACGCCGAGCCAAGCGTCGACCGGCTCGCCACTGCGGCACACATAACCACTGGCCGGCACGACGATCTCGCTCGATTCGGCGGCAACCCGCGACAGCTGCTCGGTGGCCAGCGACGCCCCCCAGCGCGTGGCGCGCAGCGCCTGTTCCAGCGTTTCGGCGACCATAGATCCCACGGGCGATTGTCGCCCAGATGACAGCGTGGCCAGGAATCGGCGGCTACTTTGCTCTAGCGCAGGTTCGGGTTGCGACCGGCTGTTGCCGGCCATACCCCTTCGTGTAGAGTCTGCGCGCAGAAGACGACAGAGGTGCGGATAGCCGTGATGCTGCGCCGCACCCAGCAGAAAGACAAGGAGACAGCGACATGGCAGAGGCTTCCGCCTCGTTGCCCGACACTTTTCCGCGGCTGCTGCTTCATCACGCGCACTGGCGCGACAAGCACCCGGCGCTGCGCGAGAAGGATCTCGGCATCTGGCAGACGTGGACCTGGGCGGAGGTCGCCGACGAGGTGAAGAAACTCGCCGCCGGCCTGCATGTGCAGGGCTTCCGCCGCGGCGATCACCTGGCGATCATCGGCGAGAACCGGCCGCGCCTTTATTTCGCGATGATGGCCACGCAGTGCCTCGGCGGCGTGCCGGTGCCGATGTACCAGGACGCGGTCGCCAATGAGATGGTCTACGTGTTCCACAACGCCGAGATCGCCTACGCGATCGTCGAGGATCAGGAGCAGGTCGACAAGCTGCTCGAGATCCGCGAACAGCATCCGCCGCTGAAGCACATTTATTACGACGACGCGCGCGGACTGCGCCACTACACGCAGGAAGGCCTGCTGCCGTACGAGCAGCTGATCGAGCTTGGCCAGGGGCTGCTGTCGGTGCAGCCGAAGTTCATCGACGAGGAGATAGCCAAGGGCTCGGCCGACGACACCGCGGCGCTTTTCTACACCTCCGGCACCACCGGCAAGCCGAAGGGCGTGGTGCAGACCCATCGCTCGCTGATAGAAACTGCGCGGGTGTGCACGGAGATGGAGCAGCTGTCGGTTTACGAGGACGTGCTCGCCTATCTGCCGTTGGCCTGGATCGGCCAGAACATCTTCTCCTACGCGCAGGCGTTGGTCACGGGCTATACCGTGAACTGCCCGGAGTCGCCCTCGACGGTGACCAACGACATGCGCGAGATCGGCCCGACCTACTATTTCGCGCCGCCGCGCGTATTCGAGGGCCTGCTGACGCAGGTGATGATCCGCATGGAGGACGCCGGCAAGATCAAGCGGCGGATGTTCCATTACTTCATGGACGTGGCCAAGCGCGTCGGTGCCGACATTCTCGACGGCAAAGCGGTGAGCGCTGGCGACCGGATTCTCTATAGGCTCGGCGACTGGTTCGTCTACGGTCCGCTGCGCAACGTGCTCGGCATGAGCCGGGTGAAGGTGGCCTACACGGCCGGCGAGGCGATCGGACCGGATCTGTTCACTTTCTACCGCTCGATCGGCATCAACCTGAAGCAGCTTTACGGTTCGACCGAAACCGCGGTTTTCGTCTGCGTGCAGCCGAACGGCCAGGTCAAGCCCGATACGGTCGGACCGCCCGTGGCCGGCGTCGAGGTCAAGATCAAGGACAACGGCGAGATCCTGCTCAAGAGCCCGGGCCTGCTCAAGGAGTACTACAAGAATCCGGAGGCCACCGCCGAAGTCATGGATGCCGAAGGCTGGTACCACACCGGCGATGCCGGCTACCTGGACAAAGACGGCCACCTGAAGATCATCGACCGCGCCAACGACGTCGGCAAACTCGTCGACGGCACGCTGTTCGCGCCCAAGTACATCGAGAACAAGCTGAAGTTCTTCCCCTTCATCAAGGAGGCGGTCGCCTTCGGCCATCAGCGCACACAGGCCACCGCTTTCATCAACATCGACTACGAGGCGGTCGGCAACTGGGCCGAGCGGCACGGGTTGCCTTACGCCGGATACATCGATCTGGCCGGCAAGCCGGAGGTGCTCGATCTGCTGGCTGAATGCGTAGAGAAGGTCAATGCCGACCTGGCGGCCGACGACAAGCTCGCCAATTCGCAGATCCACCGGTTCCTGATCCTGCACAAGGAACTCGACCCGGATGACGACGAACTGACGCGCACGCGCAAGGTGCGCCGCCGTTTCATCCAGGACAAGTACAAGGTGCTGGTCGAGGCGCTGTATTCGGACAAGAAGGAGCAGTTCATCGAGACGCAGGTGAAGTTCGAGGACGGCCGCACCGGCTCGATCAGTGCGACGCTGAAGATCCGCGACGCGAAGGTGTTCACGCCGATGGCGAAGGCGGCCTGAACCGACCGTCGGAAACAATGACAGCAAAGAACTGGCTCGCGTTGTTGTGCCTCGTTGCCGGCGTGCCGCTGGCGGCGTGGGGCTTCGCCAACGGTTCGCTGCTAATAGGTTTCGTCGGCCTGGCTCTGGTGATCGCCTTCTGGGCGCTGGTTTGGCAGTGGATCGCGGGCGCCAGCAAGCCGATGGGGGCGGAGGGCAAGATCAGACCGGCCGCGAATGCGGCCTGGACGATGAAAGACCAGCCGGTTAATCAGGACAACGAGAGCAAATGACGACGCGCGGCCGCCACATAGGCGATGTGATCCTGAAGGTTGACGACATTTCGTTGTCTTTCGGTGGCGTCAAGGCGCTGACCGACGTTTCGTTCGACGTGCGCGAGCACGAGGTGCGGGCGATCATCGGTCCGAACGGGGCCGGCAAGAGTTCGATGCTCAACGTGATCAACGGTGTCTATACGTCGCAGAAGGGACGCATTTCCTTCAGGGCCGCGGACGGCAAGCAGCTGAGTTTCGATCACATGAGCTCGCGTTTCGCGGCCGAGATGGGCATCGCGCGCACCTTCCAGTCGCTGGCGCTGTTCAAGGGAATGAGCGTTCTCGACAACATCATGACCGGCCGCAACCTGAAAATGCAGAGCAACATCCTGCTGCAGGCGGTGCGCATCGGCCCGGCGCTGAACGAGGAGCTGCGCCACCGCGAGTTCGTCGAGCAGATCATCGACTTTCTCGAGATCCAGGCATTTCGCAAGACGCCGGTTGGACGGCTTCCTTACGGGCTGCAGAAGCGGGTCGATCTGGGGCGCGCGCTGGCGATGGAGCCGCGCCTGCTGCTGCTCGACGAGCCGATGGCCGGCATGAACGTCGAGGAAAAGGAAGACATGTGCCGTTTCGTCCTCGACGTGAACGACGAGTTCGGCACGACGATCGTGCTGATCGAGCACGACATGGGCGTGGTGATGGACATTTCCGACCGCGTGGTCGTGCTCGACTACGGCCGCAAGATCGGTGACGGCTCGCCCGACGAGGTGCGGGCCAACCAGAACGTGATCGACGCCTACCTGGGCGTGGCGCACTAGCGAAGAGCAGCGATGAGCAACCTGAAACGCAACTGGCCGATCATCACGCTGATCATCGGCATCGTCATCGGCATGGTGGCGCCGCTGGCGTTAGGGCTGAGTTCGCCGGGCTTCTATATCGAAGTCATGCTCGGCGGACTGATGTCGGGCGTGCTCTATTCACTGGTTGCGCTCGGCTTCGTGCTGATCTTCAAGGCTTCGGGGGTATTCAACTTCGCGCAGGGGGCGATGGTGCTGTTCGCCGCGCTGGCGATGGCGCGGCTGGCCGAATGGATCCCGGCATTACTTGGCATCGAAAGCCGGCTGCTCGGCAACATGATCGCGTTCGCGGTGGCAATGGTGATCATGATCGGCTTCGCCTGGCTGGTCGAGCGGATGGTGCTGCGCCATCTGGTCAACCAGGAAGGCGTGGTGCTGCTGATGGCCACGCTGGGCATCACCTACTTCATCGATGGCGTCGGCCAGACCGTCTGGGGCAGCGACATCTACGAAATCAATCTCGGCCTGCCGAAGACGCCGACGTTGATCCTCGACGGGCTGTTCCAGGGCGGAATCCTGATCAACCAGGAGGATCTCGTCGCGGCACTGATCGCTGCGCTGCTGGTGCTTGTGCTGGCGCTGTTTTTTCAGAAGACATCGACCGGCCGCGCGCTGCGTGCGGTCGCCGACGATCACCAGGCCGCGCAGTCGATCGGCATTCCGCTGAACACGATCTGGGTCATCGTCTGGGCGGTGGCCGGCATCGTCGCGCTGGTCGCCGGCATGATCTGGGGCAGCAAACTGGGCGTGCAGTTCTCGATCTCGCTGGTCGCGTTGAAGGCGCTGCCGGTGGTGATTCTCGGCGGTCTGACTTCGGTTCCCGGCGCGATCATCGGCGGCCTGATCATCGGTGTCGGCGAGAAGTTTGCCGAAGTGTTCCTCAGCCCGGTGCTGGTGAGGATGTTCGATCTGGCCGGTGGCGGCATCGAGAACTGGTTCGCCTACGTGCTGGCGCTGGCCTTCCTGCTGGTGCGGCCGGAGGGGTTGTTCGGAGAAAAAATCATCGATCGCGTTTGAAGATC
>JBFGOX010000073.1:0-9292 GCA_041565015.1 Burkholderiaceae bacterium | reverse complement strand
GCTTCGGCTGCACCGCCGGCGCCGTCGCCTGCGCCTGCAGCGCGGGCTGCTCCGGCGGGCGGTATCGATGAAGCGGCATTCGCGCTCGCCTACGCCGGTCCGGCCGTACGCAAGCTCGCGCGCGAACTCGGCGTTGATCTCGGCCAGGTCAAGGGCAGCGGCGACAAGGGCCGCATCGTGAAGGAGGACGTCGAGGCATTCGCCAAGGGCGCGCCGGCTGCGCGTGCCGCACCCGCGCCGGCGGCGGCAGCCGGCGTCGGCGGCGTCGAGCTGCTGCCGTGGCCGAAAGTCGACTTCGCCAAGTTCGGCCCGACGGAAACCAAGCCGCTGGCGCGGATCAAGAAGATCTCGGCGGCGAACCTGCATCGCAACTGGGTGATGATCCCGCACGTCACCAACCACGACGATGCCGACATCACCGAACTGGAAGCCTTCCGCGTCCAGTTCAACAAGGAAAACGAGAAGAGCGGCATCAGGGTCAGCATGCTCGCCTTCATGATCAAGGCAGCGGTGGCAACGCTGAAGAAGTACCCCGAGTTCAACGCCTCGCTCGACGGCGAGAACCTCGTCTACAAGAACTACTGGCACATCGGCTTCGCCGCCGACACGCCGCAGGGGCTGGTCGTGCCGGTGATCCGCAACGCCGACCAGAAGGGCGTGGCCGACATCGCGAAGGAGATGGGCGAACTGGCGAAGCTGGCGCGCGACGGCAAGCTGAAACCCGACCAGATGCAGGGCGGCACGTTCACGATCTCCAGCCTCGGCGGCATCGGCAACATCTACTTCACGCCGATCATCAATGCGCCCGAGGTATCGATCCTCGGTGTCTGCCGCTCCTACTGGAAGCAGGTATCGACCGACGGCAAGACGTCGAGCTGGCGCTTCGTGCTGCCGCTGTCGCTGTCATGGGACCACCGCGTGATCGACGGCGCCTCCGCGGCGCGCTTCCTGACGTACTTCGGTTCGATGATGGGCGACCTGCGCCGGGTCTTGATGTAAGGGGAACGCGAAATGGCAAAGATCGAGGTCAGGGTCCCCGACATCGGCGACTTCAGGGATGTGCCCGTCATCGAAGTGCTGGTCAAGCCCGGTGACGCGATCAAGACCGAGCAGCCGCTGATCACGCTCGAATCGGACAAGGCGACGATGGACGTGCCCTCCCCGCTCGACGGCGTGGTCGGCGAGATCAGCGTCCGGGTCGGCGACAAGGTGTCCGAGGGCGCCGTGCTGCTGATCGCCGAAAGCGACGCTGCGCCGGCCGGCATCGCGCCGCGCGAGAAGGTCAAGGAAGGCGGGCACGGCACTGCCGAAGGGGCGCCGGTGGCCGACTATGGCGCTGCGACCGGCGTGGTCGAAACGATCGAAGTGCATGTGCCCGACATCGGTGAGTTCAAGGACGTGCCGGTGATCGAGGTGTTCGTCAAGAGCGGCGATGCGGTCAAGCGCGAGGACGCGCTGATCTGCCTGGAATCCGACAAGGCGACGATGGATGTGCCGTCGCCCGCGGCCGGCACGGTGCAGGCCATCAAGGTCAAGGTCGGCGATAAGGTCAGCGAAGGATCGTTGATCCTGACCTTGGCCACGGGCGTTGGCGCGGCCGAATCGAAGGCGGCCGCGGCGACGGCCGGGGCACCCGCGGCCACACCGGCGGCCGGCAGTTTTGCCGGCAGCGCCGACGTCGACTGCGAGATGCTGGTGCTCGGTGCCGGACCAGGCGGTTACTCGGCGGCGTTCCGATCGGCTGACCTCGGCATGAAGACGGTGCTGGTCGAGCGTTACGCTGCCCTCGGCGGCGTGTGCCTGAACGTCGGCTGCATTCCGTCGAAGGCGCTGCTGCACGTGGCGGCGATCGCCGACGAGGCCGCCGCGCTGTCGGAACACGGCATGCGCTTCGGCAAGCCCGAGATCGAACTCGACAAGCTGCGCGGCTGGAAGGAGAAGGTCGTCGGCAAGCTCACCGGCGGGCTTGCCGGAATGGCGAAGGCGCGCAAGGTCGAGGTCGTGCGCGGCGTCGGCCGCTTCCTCGATCCGCATCACCTCGAGGTGGAACTGACCGCGGGCAGTGGCCAGGAGAAATCCGGGCAGACGAAGGTCGTGCGGTTCGAGAAGGCGATCATCGCCGCCGGCAGCCAGGCGGTGAAGCTGCCGTTCATTCCCGACGATCCGCGCGTCGTCGATTCGACCGGCGCGCTGGAACTGCGGCAGATCCCCAAGCGGATGCTGGTGATCGGCGGCGGCATCATCGGACTCGAGATGGCCACCGTCTACTCGACGCTGGGAACGAAGATCGACGTGGTCGAGATGCTCGACGTGCTGATGACCGGCGCCGACCGCGATCTGGTCAAGGTGTGGGAGAAGAAGAACAGCGGCCGCTTCGACAACGTGATGCTGAAGACCAAGACCGTCGCCGCCGAGGCGACTGCAGAGGGCATCAGGGTCAGCTTCGAGGGCCAGAAGGCGCCGGCCGAGCCGCAGGTCTACGACCTGGTGCTGGTGGCGGTCGGCCGCAGCCCCAACGGCAGAAAGATCGATGCCGAGAAAGCCGGCGTGATCGTAACCGACCGCGGTTTCATCACCGTCGACAAGCAGATGCGCACCAACCAGCCGCACATCTTCGCGATCGGCGACATCGTCGGCCAGCCGATGCTGGCGCACAAGGCGGTGCACGAGGCGCACGTCGCCGCCGAGGCGGCTGCCGGCCAGCGCGCGTACTTCGACGCGCGGCAGATTCCGTCGGTCGCCTATACCGATCCGGAGGTGGCGTGGGCCGGACTGACCGAGGAGCAGTGCAAGGCGCAGGGCATCAAGTACGGCAAGGCGGTGTTTCCGTGGGCCGCATCGGGACGCGCGATCGCCAATGGCCGCGACGAAGGCTTCACCAAGCTGCTGTTCGACGAGACGACGAATCGCATCCTCGGCGGCGGCATCGTCGGCACACATGCCGGCGACCTGATCGGCGAGGTCTGCCTGGCCGTGGAGATGGTCTGCGACCCCGTCGACATCGGCAAGACGATCCATCCGCATCCGACGCTCACAGAATCGATCGGCATGGCGGCCGAGGTCTTCAAGGGCGTGTGCACGGATCTGCCGCCGACGAAGAAGAAGTGACGCCGGCCGGCGGCAAGACGCAGGCAGCCGTCGGCGGCACCCCCGCGACCGCGCCGTTGGCCCGGTGCAGGCGTCGATGCGAACTGCGAAATTCGGTCGAGCGGCCAACTTCGGCAGCCCGCTGAACTGCAGCGCGGTCATCGATGGCACGGCGACGATGCCGCCGAGGGCGTGGACGATCCGCGCACGATCGACAGGCAGATCCGGCACCATGAGACGCGACGCGCCGCTTCCTCGCCGGCGCGGATCGGCGCCGCGAAAAAACGGTCCGCCGCGGTCTCGCCGATCTCTCGCACGAGCGTCGCCGCTGGTGGCACCGTGCCCGCCGCCAGCGCGTGCGCAACGATCGGGTTACGCGGTCTTGCGAGGCACTGCCGGGTCGCGCCGCGCGAGCGGAAAGCGACCGCGCCGCATCGGCAACATGCTTCATGAAACGCGAATAGTATTCGTCGTCTGCCGCGATCGACCGTCAAGGGGTCGCCGTTGCCTCCCGAAGCAAGGACAGCGCCCATGAAACGCAAAGCCTACGAATCCCTGCGCAGCGCGCGCTGGTTCGCGCCCGATGACCTGCGCTCCTTCGGCCACCGCTCGCGATTCATGCAGATGGGCTATGCGCCCGCCGACTGGAACGGCAAGCCGGTGATCGGGATCGTCAATACCTGGTCGGATGTGAACCAGTGCCACGCGCACTTCAAGCAGCGCGTCGACGACGTGAAGCGCGGCGTGCTGCAGGCCGGCGGCTTTCCGGTCGAGCTGCCGGCAATCTCGCTTTCGGAGCCGATCGTCAAGCCGACGACGATGCTCTACCGCAATTTCCTCGCCATGGAGACCGAAGAACTCATCCGCAGCCACCCGATCGACGGCGCGGTGCTGATGGGCGGCTGCGACAAGACCACGCCTGGCCTGTTGATGGGCGCGTACTCGGCCGGCGTGCCGTGCATCTTCCTGCCCGCCGGCCCGATGCTGCGCGGCAACTGGAAGGGCAAGGTCCTCGGCTCCGGCTCGGACTCCTGGAAGTACTGGGACGAGCGTCGTGCAGGTCGGCTGACCGAAGCAGAATGGCAGGAACTCGAAGGCGGCATCGCGCGCAGCCACGGCACCTGCATGACGAGGGGCACGGCGGCGACGATGATGGGCATCGCCGAGAGCATCGGCATGACGCTGCCCGGTGCCTCGTCGATTCCGGCGCCTGACGCCAATCACGTGCGGATGAGCGCCGACTGCGGCCGCCGCATCGTCGAGATGGTGTGGGAGGACCTGACGCCGGCGAAGATGCTCACCCGCAAGCACTTCGAAAACGGCATCACCAGCGCGATGGCGATGGGCTGCTCGACCAATGCGATCATTCACCTGATCGCGATGTCGCGCCGCGCCGGGCACGCTGTCGGGCTCGATGACTTCGACGCGGCCAGCCGCAAGGTGCCGGTCATCGCCAACATCCGGCCCAGCGGCGAGCGCTACCTGATGGAGGATTTCTATTACGCAGGCGGGCTGCCGGCGATGCTCAACAACATCGCGCAGTATCTGCATCTCGACGCGATGACCGTCAACGGCCGCACCCTCGGCGAGAACATCGAGGGCGCCGGCGTCCACAACGACGACGTGATCCGGCCGCTTTCCAACCCGATCTACGCCGAAGGCGCACTCGCGGTGCTGCGCGGGAACATCGCGCCTGACGGCTGCGTCATCAAGCCGTCGGCCTGCGCGCCGAAATTCCTCAAGCACACCGGCCCGGCGCTGGTCTTCGACGACTACCCGTCGTTGAAGAAGGCCACCGATGACCCCAACCTCGACGTCACCGAGGACCACATTCTGGTCTTGCGCAACGCCGGCCCGCTCGGCGGCCCCGGCATGCCCGAGTGGGGCATGCTGCCGATCCCGACCAAGCTGGTGAAGCAGGGCGTGAAGGACATGCTGCGGCTTTCGGATGCGCGGATGAGCGGCACCAGCTATGGCGCCTGCATGCTGCACTGTTCGCCCGAATCGTTCATCGGCGGGCCGCTGGCCCTGGCGAAGACCGGCGACCTGATCACCGTCGACGTGCCGGCCCGCCGCATCCACCTCGAAGTCAGCGACGCCGAACTCGCGCAACGCAGGGCCGCGTGGACGAAGCCGACGCCTCGCTACGAGCGCGGCTATGGCTGGGTCTTCAGCCAGCACATCCTGCAGGCCGACCAGGGCTGCGATTTCGATTTCCTCGAAACCTCGTTCGGCGCACCGGTGGCCGAACCCTCCATCTACTGAACATGAAACCGAAGATCCTGCAGATCGGCCGGCTGATGCCGTCGCTCGAGAGCGCGCTGGCAAAGGAATTCGACGTCCATCTGCTGGCCGGCGAGGAAGAGCCGAAGGCGTTCCTTGCCGCGCGCGGCGCCGATTTCGTCGGCATCGCCACCTCGGCGCGTTTCGGCGCCGACGCGGCACTGATCGACGCGCTGCCGAACCTGAAGGTGATCGGCAATTTCGGCGTCGGCTTCGACACCATCGATCTGGACGCCGCGCGGCGCCGCCGCGTCGCCGTCAGCAACACGCCGGACGTGCTGACCGACTGCGTGGCCGACCTGGCCCTCGGCCTGCTGATCGACGTTGCGCGCGGCCTGTCGGCGGCCGATCGCTTCCTGCGTCGCGGTGACTGGCTACGGGGGGCATTTCCGTTGATGACCCGCTTCAGCGGCAAGCGGCTCGGCATCGTCGGCCTGGGCCGCATCGGCCGCGCGATCGCCAGGCGCGCCGAAGGCTTCGACATGGAGATCCGCTACCACAACCGCTCCCCGTCGGAGGGCGTCGCCTATGCGTACGAGAAGTCGCTGGTCGATCTGGCGCGCTGGGCGGAGTTCCTGGTCATCGCCGCCGCGGGCGGCGCGGCCACGCGCAAGCTGATCTCGCGCGAGGTGATCGACGCGCTCGGCGCAAAAGGTTATCTGGTCAACATCGCACGCGGCTCGGTCGTCGACGAAGCGGCGCTGGTCGAGGCGCTGGTCAACAAGCGCCTTGCCGGCGCGGCGCTTGACGTGTTTGAAGATGAGCCGAACGTACCCGCCGCCCTGCTGGCGCTCGACAATGTAGTGCTGCTGCCACATATCGCCAGCGGCACACATGAAACGCGGCAGGCGATGGCCGATCTCGTCGTCGACAATCTGCGCGCGTACTTCCGCGACGGCAAGCTGCTGACGCCGGTCGTGTAGCAGGGCCGATGGCGGCAGCTGCAGCACCGGACCCATACAGCAGACTAGCCGCGAGGCCGGATCCCGAGACAACGATGGCGTCTCGCCGATCGCACCGCGCAGGGACGTGTGCAGCGACAGACTCATGAAACCGACGCGCCATGATCGATGGCGCCATGCGCAAGGGAGCAAGTTATGGACGCAAAGAACTACGTAGCCGGCGAATGGATCGCCGGCGAGTCTGCCCGCAACATCAACCCATCGAACACCGATGACGTCATCGGCAGCTATGCGCGCGCCAGCCGCGCCGACACGGAGCGCGCAATCGCTGCGGCCAAGGCGGCCTTCCCCTCGTGGTCGCGCTCGCCGGTGCAGCAGCGGCACGACATCCTGAAGCGCGTCGGCGACGAGATCCTCGCCCGCAAGGACGAGCTCGGCCGCCTGCTCTCGCGCGAGGAAGGCAAGACGCTGGCCGAGGGCATCGGCGAGACGGCGCGCGCCGGGCAGATCTTTCTGTTCTTTGCCGCCGAGTGCGTGCGGCTGGCCGGCGAAAAACTCTCGTCGGTGCGACCGAACATCGACGTGGAGATAACGCGCGAGCCGATCGGCGTGGTCGGTGTGATCACGCCGTGGAACTTTCCGGTCGCCATCCCGGCCTGGAAGATTGCGCCGGCACTCGCTTACGGCAACTGCGTCGTCTTCAAGCCGGCCGATCTGGTGCCCGGCATGGCGCATCAACTGGCCGAGATCATCGTGCGCGCAGGCTTGCCGAGCGGCGTTTTCAATCTGGTGATGGGGCGCGGCTCGGTGGTCGGCGAAACGCTGCTCAACCACCGCGATGTCGCGGCGATCACGTTCACCGGTTCGGTCGCCACCGGCCGCAAGGTCGCTGCCGCGTGCGTGGCCGGGATGAAGAAGTTCCAGCTCGAAATGGGCGGCAAGAATCCGCTGGTCGTTCTCGACGATGCAGATCTCGGCACGGCCGTCGAGTGCGCCGTGAACGGCGCGTATTTCTCGACCGGCCAGCGCTGCACGGCTTCCTCGCGGCTGATCGTCACCGAGGGCATCCACGACCGCTTCGTCGAGGCGCTGCAGACGCGCCTTGGTCAGCTGGTCGTCGACGACGCGCTGAAGCCGGAGACGCACGTCGGCCCGGTGGTCGATCAGAGCCAACTCGACCAGGACCTGTCGTATGTGGAAATCGGCCGCAAGGAGGGCGCCCGCCTGGTCTGCGGCGGCGAACTGCTGAAGCGCTCGACACCGGGTTTCTACATGGCACCGGCGCTGTTCACCGAAGTTGCGCCTTCGATGCGCATCGCGCGCGAGGAGATCTTCGGGCCCGTGGCCGCCGTCTTGCGCGTGCGCGACTACGACGCCGCGCTGGCCTCCGCCAACGACACCGAGTTCGGATTGACCGCCGGGATCTGCACCACGAGCCTGAAGCACGCCACGCACTTCAAGCGCAATGCCGAAGCCGGCATGGTGATGGTCAACGTGCCCACGGCCGGCGTCGACTATCACGTGCCGTTCGGCGGCCGCAAGGGCTCGAGCTACGGCGCGCGCGAACAGGGCCGGTATGCGATCGAGTTCTATACCACCGTGAAGACCGCCTACGTGTCCGCCTGACGCGCCAGGTGAATGAGGGAAGAGGCTGAAGCCGGCGCCATGCGCCGTGGCCGTCGGCGCCTTCCCGCCGAGCGACGGTACAGGCGCGGACGCGGGCCACCCGTTGACGAACCGCGGAGCCTGGTCGTCAAGACTGCAGGCAATAAGCCCGGGCAGTAGAACGCCAGATACCGCGCCCAACCCAGATTGACGACTTCCACAAGCGTGAAATGGGCGAATTCATCCTCGGACAGCTTGCCCACGTCAGTCCGGTGACCGAAAATCGGCGCCCCACCGGGCGGAGGCCTCGGCCGCACGCCAGAAACGCAGAGGCGTCGCCGCAGCGGGCACCGCGACCGACAGCCTGGAGTAGCAGCGCATGAAGATCCGCAATGAGAAGGATTTCTGGTCCGGCGTGTTGTTCATCGCCTTCGGCCTCTTTTTTGCGATCGGCGCGCAGGACTACACGTTCGGCACTGCGCAGCGCATGGGGCCGGCCTATTTCCCGACCGTGCTCGGTGGCCTGCTGGCGCTGATCGGCCTGGGCATCGCGATCAAGGGTCTTTTCAGCAGGATCCGCGACGACGTCGACAAATTCCACTGGCGGCCGCTGGTCCTCGTGCTGGGCTCGGTGCTGCTGTTCGCCTTTCTGCTGCAACCGCTGGGACTGGTGCTGGCGCTGGTCGCCATGATGTTCGTCGGTGCGCTCGGCGGGCCGGACTACAAGACCAAGGAGGTCATCGTCGTCGCTGCAGTGATGATCGCGCTGGTGCTGGCGGTCTTCATCTGGGGACTCAGTCTCACGGTGCCGGTGTGGCCGGCCTTTGTCGGCAACTGACGGAACGCGGCGATGGATCTGTTGAGCAACCTCGCGCTCGGCTTCGCCACCGCGCTGACGTTCCAGAACCTCTTCTACGCGCTGTTCGGCGTGCTGGTCGGCACGCTGATCGGCGTGCTTCCGGGCCTGGGGCCGGTGGCGACGATCGCCATGCTGCTGCCGACCACCTACGCGCTGCCGCCGACCTCGGCCTTGATCATGCTGGCCGGCATCTACTACGGCGCGCAGTACGGTGGCTCGACCACGGCGATCCTGGTCAATCTGCCCGGCGAATCCTCATCGGTGGTCACCTGCCTCGACGGCTATCAGATGGCGCGCCGCGGCCGCGCCGGGGCAGCGCTGGCGGTGGCGGCGCTTGGCTCGTTCTTCGCCGGCACGGTGGCCACGATTGTTGTCGCCGGGCTGGCCGGGCCGATGGTCGAACTGGCGTTCAAGTTCGGCCCGGCCGAGTACTTCTCGCTGATGGTGCTCGGCCTGATCGGCGCCGTCGTGCTGGCATCGGGCTCGCTGCCGAAGGCGATCTGCATGATCCTGCTCGGCCTGCTGCTCGGGCTGGTCGGCACCGACGTGAACTCGG
>JBFGOX010000072.1:0-9292 GCA_041565015.1 Burkholderiaceae bacterium | reverse complement strand
GGCGTGTCGACGACCAGATTGGCGTTCGGCGAGGCCATGTCGGCGGTCAGGTTCGCCGGCCGGATGCCGCGCACGCTTTCGGCGTAGCGCACAGTGACGGTATCGGCCACACCGCCGCCGCCGTCGGTGATCGTCAGCGCGGCCATCGAGAAGTTGGGAATCGGCGCCGGCGCGGTGCCCGACGCACTGCCGAAGTAGGTGAAGAGCTGCGTGCAGCTCTGCAGTTCATTGATCGACAGGCCATGGCCGGCCGTGCGCAGGTCCTGCTCGAGCCGGTGCAGGCCGAGCAGCGCGTTCATCTGCGCATCGTCGACCGCGCGTGCCGAACGCTGCTGGCCACTGTAAGACGACATCAGGTTGACGACGACCAGCACCGTGAGCAAGCCGATCACCAGCGCGATCAGCACCTCGACCAGCGACAGGCCCACCTGCCGCCGTGCGGATTCGGCGTGTGAGGCCCGCGTCATGTCGGGATCCGCGCCACCGCGGTGTAGTTGTGCCAGCTGGCGTCCTGCGGGCCGCGCCAGCACAGCGTGACGCGCACCGTGCGGTCGGCCTCGACGACGATGCGCTGCGCGGCGGCCGTGGCGCCCGGCAGGAACTTGGCGCTGCCGGCGGTGGTGAACTGGTTCATCCAGCGCACCGCGTTGACGTTGGCCGTTGGCGAGCCGATCGGCGTGCAGGTGCCGCCGCCGTTGGCGTAGTGCGCGTAATCGTTGAGGTTGGCGCGGTCGGTCCACATCGTGCCGATGATCTCGTGCGCGAGCACCGCCGCCTCGGCGCGGTACTGCGCGTCGCGGCTGGCGCCGAGCGCATTGGCCTGCAGCCCGAGCAGGCCGAGCAGACCGACGGAGAAGATCAGCAGCGCGATCAGCGCTTCGAGCAGGCTGGCGCCGCGATGGCGGCACCGCATCGGCAGGCGTTGGGCAGGGGTCATCTTCATGAACATGCGGTTGGAGTGCCGCCGGTGGCAGCGGGATCGCACAGGCGCGTCTGGCCGAGGTCGGTCAGCATGATGCGCAGCGGGCGCGACTGCGCGGTCGGCATGATCGAGGTCGGCACGGTGATGTCGACGCGGCGCAGGCTGGCGTCGACGGTGCCGGGCCGACCGAGCGAATCGAAGACGACCGTCGCCGGTCCGCTGGCGACGGTGTTGTCGCGCTGCGTGGCCACCAGCGTCAGCCCGCCACGGACTTCGGCGCCCGGCCGGCTGTGGATGTTGGCGGGGCATTGCGCCGTCACGGTGGTGCAACCGACGGTCCAGTCGCCATTGGCCTGCAACGTGAAGGTGACGCTGGTGTTGCGCGTGATCGACTCGGCGCGCGCCAGCCGCAGTCCGGCGTGAATCGTGTCGGCCGAGGCGCGGATGCGCGAGTTGCCCTGCCAGGCGCTGAAGCTCGGCACCGCCAAGCCGACAAGAATGGCGGCCAGCGCCAGGGTGACCGCCAGTTCGACCAGCGTCAGGCCGCGCTGTCGTGTTCGTGTTTCGCACATCAGCATGTGCCCCCCCGGCGAATGACCCAGCAGGTTGAGCTCACGCCGGTCCAGCCCGACGGCAACCCCGTCGTGACGCGAGCATTGGCCTGGTTGATCGTGTAGGCGAAGCCGCCCATGCCCTGCGTCGAAACGCCGCTGGCGGTGATCGTGTAGGTCGTCGCGGTCGACGACAGGCTGTAGGTGAAATAGCGCGCGCCGGCGACCGCCGGCAACGTGTAGCTGGCGTACGTGCGGTTGTCCTGGAAGAACTGTTCGGTCTTGGTGCGCAGGTCCGCGAGGTTGCTGGTCGCCTCGGCGATCTTGCCGCGCATCACGTGGTCGCTGTAGGCGGGCAGCGCGACGGCGGCGATGATCGCGCCGATGGCCACCACGATCATCATCTCGATCAGCGTGAAGCCGCGCCGAGGCGCAATCGAACGCAAACGCGGTCCGGGTGAATTGGAAGAAGTTCTTGTCTGGTGCATGCTCGGCTCTGCAATGGCGCCGCGCAGCGCGACGCATGATCTGCCCATCCATCATCGAAACGAACAGCGCGTCAGCCAAGTGCTGTTGCGACGTTCGGTGCCTCAAACGGTATCGGCGGCATCGAACCATGCGTATGGATGAATGGGTCGTTCAGCGTTCTTCATCCGTTCGGTCGAGCGACTGTCGAATGATCTTCTTCCCTCGCCGTTGTGTTGGTTTTTCGCGGCGCGATGTCGCGCCGATGTGTTGTCGCTTTCCATCGGGAACGGCGCATCCCTGCTCGTGCATCGGCATGTCGGAGCAATACGCAAACTCATCCGAACACCCGAGCCATTTCTAGTCTTTATTGCCGACTATCTGGTACGGGGTCCGCCCTCGTATCGTGGCTGTGGCCACTGCCGCGCCGATGCGCGATGGCAAACGGATGACTGACGACCGACCCGACCGACCGAGCGAACTGAGCCGATTGGAAGTCGCGAACGCCCGCCTGCTGGGCGAGGCGCGGCTGCTGCTCGCGCTGGCGATGATGTTCGTCGTGCTCGTCGGCACGAAAATCCAGTCGCCGAATCTCGTCCTCGCGGTGCTGCTGCCTTACGGCTTCTACGGCGCCGCCTTGATGCTGCGGGGAAAACGCCGGCAGCGGGTATTCGGTTCAAAACATGCGCACTGGATCGACGCTGCCTGCTACTTGGTTGCCATCGGCCTGAGCGGCGGCTTCGCAAGCCCGCTGTTCCTGGCCCTGCTGTTTCCGGTCCTCGTCGTGTCGCTGCGCTCCGGCTTCCGGCGCGGCGCCACCTTCGCGTTGATCTTCGCCCTGCTGTTTGCCGGCCTGGGCGAACTGCATGCCGGGCTCGATCCGGAAAAAGATATCGAAGCCGCAGCGCACTGGCCGGTCGTAACGTTGCTGCTGGTCGGGCTCGTCGTCGCCCGCTGGGGCAGCTCCGAATACACGCTGCTGCGTCGCCTGGCGTTCCTGAACGACCTCAAGCGGCTGGCGTCGCCGCGCTACGGCATCGCACCTGCGCTGTGTCAACTGGCCGCGCTGCTGCGGACTTATCTGCACGCCGAGCGCTGCACGGTCCTGCTGAACGATCCGGACTCTGACGGCTATCTGACCTGCGACTCACTGGCCGGCCCGGACTGCGGGCCCATGCGCGGCGAGCGCATCGGACCGGAGGCTGCCGCCCCGCTCGTTCGCACGCCGTCCGATGTCGCGCTGATCCACAGCAAACCCCGATACTTCTGGCAGCGCGCGATCGCGGGCGGATACGACCACGCGAGCGGGCAACCGCGGCCGGTCGACGCCCTCGAACTCGAGGAGCTGGCCAACCTGCTGGAAACCGATTCGTTCGTCTCGCTGCCGTTGTATTGCCGCGACCGGCCGGTCGGCCGCATCTATGCAACCTCTCGCCGCCACCGTTATGCGCCGGCCGAACTCGAGTTCCTGCAGCAGGCGGTCGGACATGCGGCACTGGTGATCGACACCATCCAGCTGGTCGACCGGCTGGCCAGCGACAAGGCGAGCCGCGAGCGCCAGCGGATCTCGCGCGACTTGCACGACGGCACCATCCAGCCGTACATCGGGCTGAAGCTGGGCCTCGAGGCGCTGCGGCGACGCGTTCGCGCCGACGATCCGCTGCTGAGCGAAGTGATCGACCTCACGCGCATGGCCGACGAAGGTATTGCCGAACTGCGGCGCTATGTCGCCGGGCTGAGGGACCCCGCTGCGAAACGGGAACCCGAGCCGCTGCTGGTCGCCATTCGCCGGCTGGCCGACCGGTTCGCCGAGTTCTACGGCATCAAGGTCCACGTCCTCGCCGAAGGCGACTTCCGTCTAAGCGAGCCGATGCTCGACGAGGTGATGAACATCGTTCGAGAAGGGCTGGCCAACATCCGGCGCCATTCGACCGCACAAAGTGCGACCGTCAGCGTGCGCGAAGCCGACGGTCGGCTGGTGGTCGAGTTCGTCAACGAAAATGGCATGCAGGCCCGGTCGGCCCATGCGTTCTTCCCCCGCTCGTTGAACGAGCGTGCCAGCGACCTGGGCGGCAGAGTCGAGGTGGGTCATCGGGAAGATGGCCACACGCGCGTGGCAGTCGAGATCCCGGTCTGAGGCCACGATGCAAGCTGCCGCCAGGCCCTGCATCCGCGTGCTGCTGGTCGACGACCACCGGACCGTGCTCTGGGGCCTCGGCAAGCTGATCGACAGCGCGCAGCCGCGCATGCGCACGGTCGGCATGGCCGCCAACGGCGCCGAGGCTCTGGCCGCGGCACGGTCGCACTGCCCCGATGTGGTCCTGCTCGACCTCGACCTCGGTGCGGACAACGGCCTCGAGGTGATGGCGGAAATCCTGCGCTCCTGCGATGCGAAAGTGCTGATCCTGACCGGCGCCGGCGACCCGTCGCTGCGCCAGCACGCCGTGCTGGCGGGCGCGAAAGGCATCGTTCACAAGGCGGAGCCCGCCGACGTCATCCTCAACGCGATCGAGCGCGTGCATCAAGGCGAGATCTGGCTCGACCGCTCGACCACCGCCAAGGTGCTGGCCAGCCTGTCCGGCCAGGCCAACGCGCCGCAGGACGAAGCCGACGCCGCGGCGCTGACGCGCAAGGAGCGTGAAATCGTCGCCGCGGTGGTCGAGCACAAGGGCGCGCCGATCAAGGTGATCGCCGACCGTCTGCACCTGAGCGCGCACACCGTGCGCAACCATCTGGCGTCGATCTACGGCAAGCTCGGCGTGCGCGGCCGCCTCGAGCTGTTCATGTACGCACAGGAACACGGACTCGTTCGCTCCGAGCCGCGGTCGGGCGTAAGCGCCTGATCCCGGCATCCATCCCGTCTGCGCAAGCCCTGCGTTCGTCCTGAACGCAGTCGCGCCCGCTAACCGCCCGCGCGCCGACCCTGCGCGCCGCGTCCCGCCGCCTCAAATCTAGTTGATCTGTACTAGACGCCTGGTTGCATTGCGCTAGCAGAAACAGGCGATCCGGCTCATGCCTCAAATACGGACGGTCAATAACGTTCGTTTCATCGCCGCCGCTAACGAATCAAGCGCCAGCCACGCCGATGACCAGCCCAACAACGATCCGGATTCTTCTTGTGGACGACAGCGAACACGTCTTGTGGGGCCTCAGCAAGCTGATCGACGCCGAAATGCCCGAAATGAGGGTCATCGGCAAGGCGCGCTGCGTCAGCGAGGCGTTCGCCGCATTGCGCGAGCAGCAGCCGGATGTCGTGCTGCTCGACGTCTACCTCGACGAAGAGAACAGCCTCGACTACCTGCCCGATCTCTTCGACTGCGGCAGCGCGCAGGTGCTGGTGCTGACGGGCAGCCGCGATCCGGCCGTTCACCAGCGGGCGCTGCGTTTGGGCGCTCGCGCCGTAATCGGCAAGGAGCAGCCGGCGCACGAACTGCTGACGGCGATCCGCCAGGCGCACGCCGAACCGCTGTACACGAGGTCGATGTGAGCACGCTGACGCGTACACAAAGATTTTTGCAGGGACGCCTGCCTCGTCTCATCACGAACGAGACGGCGGCCCTGCAAGAAGGGAAGCCCGCGGTGGTTTGCGGGTGTCTGTTGTTCAACCTAGGAGCCATGTCATGAAACACGTTCTTACGGGCATCCGCCGCTTCCTCCGTGAAGAAGAAGGTGCCAATGCAGTCGAGTATTCGTTGCTTGCCGGTCTGATCGCCATTGCGATCGTCGCCGGTGCCGGCCTGCTCGGCGGAAACCTCAACACGTTCCTGAACAACGTCGGTCTGTGCGTCGCCACGCCCACCGTGGCCAACTGCACGGCGCCGTTCGGCGGCTAACCGGTGCAAGCGCTCCGCGTCCGGCCCCGGCCCAACCAGTGGGGCCGGATCGCGCAGCGCGATACCTAATCGATCCGACCATGTTTCCGTCAACCCTGTCGATCGCAAGCAGTCCTATCGCCATGCTGGCGCCTGCCCTGTTGGTCACGGTGCTGGTCACGGCAGTCTGGTACGACCTGCGGTCGCGGCGGATTCCGAACGGGGTCGTCTTCGTCGGCATGGTGTGCGCGCTGGCGCTGCATTCGCTGCTGCCACCGGGCTTCGTCCTGGCCGAGACTTTTCCAGTAGGCATCGGATTACTCGATTCGCTCGCCGGGCTCGGCGTCGGATTGGCGCTGATGCGGCCCCTCTACATGGTCCGCGCCACCGGCGCCGGCGACGTAAAGCTGATGGCGATGGTTGGCGCCTTCATGGGCCCGGTGGGCGCAGTCGGCGCGGTCGTCTGCACGTTCGTCGCCGGGGCCGTGCTGTCGGTGCTGTACGCGCTGCGCGCCGGTGTGGCGCGGCAGGCCGCGCGCAACATCAGGCTGATCTTCTACGCGGCGTTCGCCCGCCTGGCGGCCGCGCAAGGGCCGGTCTTCGACGCGCGCACCGACTCGGTCGCCCGGATGCCGTACGCGCTGGCGATCGCCGTCGGAACCTTTGCCTACCTCTCGCTCAGGCTCTTCGCCTAGCCGCCGCAGCGAACGACACATGAACCAGGTGAACGCGATGCAAACGACGTTACTGCGCGAAGCGCCACAGCCGGCGGAACAGGCCATCGAAGCGCACGACTCCTATGCGCCGCCGCTGCCGCGAACGCTCGAGGACACCGGGCTGCCGTTCCAGTTCCTGGCGCAGCTCGTGAGCAAGATTCTTCTGCTTACCGGTCCGCAGCGCCTCGTCGATCTGGCTGCCCGCATCAAGCTGCCGCCCGGCGTGCTCGAGCCGGTGATCGAATTCCTGCGCCGTGAACGCCTTTGCGAAGTGGCGAGCAGCAGCACGGGCGTCTCACTCATTTACACGCTGACCGATCTCGGCCGCGGCCGCGCCGACGAGTACCTGCGGATGTCGCAGTACGCCGGCCCGGCGCCGGTCAGCCTGCAGGCGTACACCGAGCAGGTCCGGCGGCAGACGATCACCGGCCTTACGGTCACTCGCGACGACATCCGTCGCGCGTTCTCCGGCATCGTCATCGCCGAAGCGGTGCTCGACCGGTTCGGCGCGGCAATGAACTCCGGCCGCGCGATCTTCGTCCACGGCCCCGCAGGCGCGGGCAAGACGTTCGTCGCCGAAAAGCTGGTTCGCCTGCTCGCTGGCAGCGTCTACATCCCGCACGCGATCCTGGTCGAAAACCAGGTGATCCAGGTCTTCGATCCGATTTCGCACCGTCCCGTGCGTGCCGTGAACGATCTCGACATGGCGGCCCTCGCGCACGGTCGTGGCGCCGATCAACGCTGGGTGCTGTGCCCGCGGCCGGTCGTCATCGCCGGCGGCGAACTGACGCTCGGCATGCTCGACCTGCAGTTCGACCGCGGCACCCGCTACTACGCCGCACCGCCACAGCTGAAGGCCAACAACGGCCTGTTCGTCGTCGACGATCTCGGTCGCCAGCTGGTGCAGGCGAAGGATCTGATGAACCGCTGGATCGTTCCGCTCGATCGGCAGGTCGATTACCTCGCTCTGCACACGGGCGAGAAGTTCACCGTGCCGTTCGATCTGATCGTCGTTTTCTGCACCAATATTTCGCCGGCGCAGCTCGCCGACGAGGCCTTCCTGCGCCGCCTCGGCTACAAGATCCATTTCGGCGCACTCGACGAGCCGCAGTATCGCGCGGTCTGCACCCAGGTCTGCCGCGACTACGGCATTGCCCACGACGAGCGCTCGATCGACTACCTGATCGCGCGCTTCACTGAAGAACGCCGGCCGCTGCTCGCCTGCACGCCGCGCGATCTGCTCGGCCAGGTGCGCGACCAGGCGCGCTACCGCGGCGCCGCGCCCGCCCTGACCCGCGAGTTGCTCGACTGGGCCTGGGACAACTACTTCGCCGGCCCGCCGGCCGGCCATTGAACCGTTGCACAAGGGAGCACGACCATGAGGAACAAAAGCGCATTGGGAATGATTGCCGTATCGGTGCTGCTGGGCCTTGGCGCGGTGACGGTCGCCGCACGCTGGCTCGGCGAACAGGCCACGCTGGCGACGAACAAGGTCGTGGTGGCCGCGCGCGACATCCAGCTCGGCTCACCGCTGACGCCCGACATGGTGCGCACGGTCGACTGGCCTTCTAGCAGCCTTCCGGACGGCGCGATCCGCGAGGTCGCCGAGCTCGATGCACGCGTGGTGAAGACGAGCCTGCTGCGCGGCGAGCCGATCCTCGAGACCAAGCTCGCGCCGGTGGGCACCAAGGGCGGGCTGTCGTCGCTGATCACCGAAGGCCGGCGCGCGATCACCGTCAAGGTCAACGAGGTGATCGGCGTGGCCGGCTTCGCACTGCCCGGCAATCACGTCGACGTGATGGTCAACACCAAGGACGAGGCCGAAAAGCCGGTCTCCAAGATCGTGCTCGAGCAGATCCTGGTGCTCGCCGTCGCGCAGGAAGCCAATCGCGACGAGACCAAGCCGAAGGTCGTCAGCGCGGTCACCCTCGAAGTCACGCCCGAACAGGCCGAGCGCCTCGACCTGGCGCGTTCGATCGGCAACCTGTCGCTGGTGCTGCGCAACCAGCTCGATCGCGAAGTCGCCGCCACCGACGGCGCGCGCCGGCCGGAACTGCTTGAAAAACTGGCGGCCGTACCGCCGCCCGCGACTGCGGCCGCGCCCAAGTCGCAGCCCGTCAAGGTCGTCTACCGGACGCGCCCCGCGAAGACCGAAGCACGCAAAGCCGAGACCGTCGAGGTCATCAAGGGCGTGCACAAATCCAGCGTCGAATTCTGATGCGGCCCTCTCACCGAACCTCAACTGTCGACGAGAACAGAATGGAACCGAACCGTCGTTTTCCCAGCAAGCGCTGCGCGCTCGCGACGCTCGTTGCCCTGGCGTTCGCGGCACCCGTCGCGCACGCCGCGACACCGCAGCCGCCGCAGGCTCAGCTATCCGCCGAATCGGCGCGCATCGGCGCCGATGTCAAGGCGATCGTCGGCAAGTCGACGCTGCTTCGCCTGCCGGATCCGATCGAGCGCATCTCGGTCGGCAATCCGGCGATCGCCGACGTGACGCTGGTCAGCCAGTCCGAGGTCTACCTGCTCGGCAAGGACCTCGGCACGACCAACATGATCGTCTGGGCGAAAGGCGGCCGTGCCACCGTGATCGACGTGCAGGTCAGCGCCGACCCGACGCTGCTCGAGCGCGAACTGCGCGAGCTGCTGCCGCAGGAAACGGACATCCGCGTCAAGACGTCGGCCGATTCGATCGTTCTGCAAGGCACGGTTTCCGATGCGCTGAAGATCGATCAGGCGGTCGAGATCGCGCAGGCCTGGGTGCGCCGGCTCACGCGTGGCCTGGTGCTACCGGTGTCCGTCGGCGAAGGCCGTGGCGCCGGAACG
>JBFGOX010000071.1:0-9323 GCA_041565015.1 Burkholderiaceae bacterium | reverse complement strand
TGATCGAGGTGCTGAACGAAGTGCTGCACGAGCGGCGCGGCAACGTGATCGTGTCGGCCTTCGCGCTCGGCCGCACGCAGGAGTTCGTCGTGCTGCTGTACCGGCTGGCCAGGTCCGGGCGGGTGCGCGTGCCGCTGGTGTTCGTCGATTCGCCGCTGGCGCAGCAGGCGGCCGAGGTCACGTTCGCGCACCTCGATGCGCTCGACGACGAAGCCGCCGATTTTCATCGCGCCGCCCGCGCGCGCAAGCTGCCGTTCGCGCTGCGCTACACGGAAAGTGTCGACGACTCGATGTTCCTGAACTCGATCCGCTCGGGCGCGGTGATCATCGCCGCCAGCGGCATGTGCGAAGCCGGCCGCATCCGCCACCACCTGCGGCACAACCTGCCGCGCGACGAATGCGCGGTACTGTTCACCGGTTTTCAGGCCGCCGGCACGCTCGGCCGCCGCATCGTCGACGGCGCGCGCAGCGTGATGCTCTTCGGCGAATCGATCCCGGTGCGCGCCAGCGTGCACACGCTCGGCGGCCTGTCGGCGCACGCCGGCCAGGACTCGCTGATGGACTGGCTGCGCGCGGTGCCGCGCAAGCCGCGCGCGGTCTTCATCAACCACGGCGAGCCGGAGGCCGCGCACGCCTTGAGCGCACGCATCGCGCGCGAACTGAAGTGGCCGGCGACGATCGCCGAGGCGGATGCCGCGTACGACGTCTAACGTTGCTGCAGCGATTCGAACGGCGCTCGCTGCAACACGGCGCCGGGCGGCTCGGTCTCGACGAAGCACGAGCCGCCACGCACAGCCGGTCGAATCGCAGGGTTGCCCTAGACGTGCAGGATGTCGCCCTTCAGCGAGTAGGCGATCGCCAGCACGTCCTTCTGTGTCTGCTCGTCGATGCGGTGCTTGCGCAACGCCGTCATGATGTCGTCGGTGGCCGCTATGTACTCGGCCTCGTTGATGTTCATCCCGCGATGAGCATCCGGCATGGTGCGACCGGTGTACTGCGCGGCGCCGCCGCTGCCGGCCTCGAGGAACGCGCAAAGGTGCTTCTTGGTCGCCGCGAGCTTGTCCGGGGTTTCAAGGTACGGCCGGAACCGGGCGCGGATCGTCGGGTTTTCCATGTGGAGCGCGACGATGTCGTCCACCAGCGCATTGATGCCGGACGAGCCACCGAGACGGTTGAAAAGCGACGCTTGGTTCATGCCGTTCCTCCTTGTGGTGAAAAGGCGCGGTATTGCGCCGGTCGGGCTGATTTCCTGTGCAAGAGAAATCGAAACATGAGGTCGAGACCCGTGTCGTTCGACTATGTCGACGCCGACCGGAAGTAGAAGTCGAGCATGTCGCGCAGCGGCGCGGGGTCCCGCCGCAGTCGCGTCCGCAGCGCGGCGCCTTCCCAGCAGTTGACGAGAAGTTCCGCCATCTTCTCCGGGTTGGTCGCCTTCGGCAGGTCGCCGCGCCGGATCGCCTCGCGCAGGCAGGCGGCGATGCGGCGCGCAATCTCGGAGAAGCACTGCTCGACCTTGCGACGGAAGGCCTCGCTGACGCCCGACAGCTCCTGGCCCAGGCCGCCGAGCAGGCAGCCAAGATAGCCCTCGGCGCGGTACTTCTTTTCGGTCGACTCGAAGAAGTGCCGCACCCGCTGCAGCGGCGGAAGGCTCTCGTCACCGAGGCACTGGTCTAGCCCCGCGTGCACTTCCTTCATGTACAGGTCGATGACCTGAAGTCCGAAATCTTCCTTGGACTCGAAGTGATGGTAGAAGGAACCCTTCGGGATCTGTGTCGCCTCAAGCAGTTGCGCGACGCCCAGGTTGTGGTAGCCCTGCCGTAACAACATGGCCATGCCCTGCTGGAGCAGCTGCTGCTGGGTGTCGTTTGCCATCGGCTCACTAATAGACCGGTCGGTCTAGTGCGGAATCTAGTCGGCCGATCGGTCCGCGTCAAGAGTGTCTTCTCGACGTCGGCCGGTACTCGCCGCGCGCGCTGCCGGCGGGCGGCGGCATCCGTGTCGTGCAGGATCAGCGTGGCCGTGCGCGTGTTCGCACGGCGACGGTCAGCTCGCACGCGCTCAAACTCGCCGGCACGGGCGGGGAACAACCGGTCGAGTTCGCATGGGCGCCAACTACCGCGGCTGCGGCACGACCCGCAGGTATGGTTTCACGGTGCGCCAGCCCTGCGGGAAGATCGTCTTCGCCTCGGCGTCCGGGATCGAGGCCAGGATGATGACGTCCTCGCCCTGCTTCCAGTTCACCGGCGTGGCGACCTTGTGCTTGGCCGTAAGTTGCATCGAATCGAGCGCCCGCAGCACTTCGTCGAAGTTGCGGCCGCTGCTCATCGGGTAGGTCATGATCAGCTTGATCTTCTTGTCCGGCCCGATCACGAACACCGAGCGCACGGTGGCGTTGTCCTGCGCGGTGCGGTCCTTGGCCTCGCCGCTGGCGTTCGGATGAATCATGTCGTAGAGCTTCGCCACCTTCAGGTCGGCGTCGCCGACCACCGGGTAGTTGAGCTTGTGCCCGGTCGCGTCCTCGATGTCCCTGGCCCAGCGCGTATGGTCGCTTACCGGGTCGATGCTCAGGCCCAGGACTTTGGTGTTGCGCTTGTCGAACTCTTTCTTCAGACCTGCCAGATAGCCGAGTTCGGTCGTGCACACGGGGGTGAAATCCTTCGGATGCGAGAACAGGATCGCCCAGCCGCTGCCGATCCAGTCGTGAAAGCGAATCGACCCCTCGGTCGATTCGGCCGTGAAATCAGGTGCGTCGTCGCCTAGTCGTAGCGCCATGATTGACCTCCACCTACAAGCGTTGAACGGCACAACGCCGGTCTCGACGCGGCGTTGCCGAGATTCACCTTAGTTCGCATGAATCCACAACTGCAACGACGCGATCGCCGTCCTGAATCCCGGATCTGCGCGTCGCGTGCCAGCCGCTGCCTTTCCTGGGGACGCGCGGGCCTCGATCGTGATTCCGCTCGGACGTCATGGTCGGGACGCGTTCCCGGACGTCTTCACCCGAAATGCATCGATGTCGTGCCTGGCAAACCACCGCAAATGGCCGGCCTTGCGTGCACAACGCGGCGATGTTGACGGTTGCGCCTGCCCGCTTCGATGGGCTCGAGCCGGGCGCCGTCGTTGTCCTCCGAAAGCGGCGTTCGGGGCCTAGCCGGACGACTCGCCGCTCCAAGGCTGCATCAGCACGCCGACCCCGGCCCGTACCGTGTTCTGCACCTCTGCCACCGCATCGGTTCGGCGCAGCAGGGCCACGATGTCCGCCTCGCAGGCTGGCGAGTTGACGCGGGCGCGATACGTGATGTTCTTCGCAGCCAGGCCGACGCCGTCGAAATCCGCCTGCGCTTCGACCTCGACCGACTCGACGGGAAGGTTCAACTGCGCGGCCTCGCGGTAGATGTCGTTGCAGTAGCAGGTCGCCAACGCGAGCATCAGAAACTCGCCGCCATTGACGCTGGAGCCGGAGCCGGTCGCCTTCGCTCCGATCGCCAGGCTCTGCGAAATGTTGCCGGTCGTCACCGTCACCCGGTGCTCGCTGCCAGCGTTCTGAACCCGTGCAGAAATCTTCATCGACGGCTCCCGAGAAAGGCCGCGAGCCTATGAACGCTGCCGCGCGAACCGCACGGCGACTTCAGGCAACGGGCGTTCGCCGGCTGCCGCCGTCCGCCGCCAAGCGCTGCGATGACGAATTCAGTTCGCCTCGTCGCTGTCAGCCAGCCACTCGACGACAGCTCGATTGAATTCTGCCGGCTTCGAGACCATGACCCAGTGGCCCGCTTCGAATCCCAGCACGCGATTGCCCGGTCGCGATGCCACATCGTCGGCCCAGGCGGACGAATGAAACATGAACGGCTTGCGCTTGCCGTAGATGAAAAGCATCGGACAGTGCGGCATGAACGACCTTGCCTGCCGGTAACCTCCCAGGGCGCCAGTCCATTGCACGTCATACGGGTAACCCATCTGCGCGCTGACGAGGGCGCGGTCGCCAGGGGACCGCGCGATGCCGGCCATCGTGCGAGCCATCCAGTCACCGGCCCGGCCGCCGATGCGCCAGGCCGCGGCCAGCCAGAGCTGGTAGCCAACGATCAGCAGCTTCGCCTTCAAACTGATCTCTTTGAGGTGGCGGCGGGAACCCGCATCGCCGACGTCGACACCGATGATGCGCCTGACGAGTTGCGGGTGCCGCAGCGCGAACTGGTAGCCAAAGAAGCATCCCCAGTCGTGCAGCAGCAGCGTGACCGGCGCGCCGGCACATGCGTGCTCGACGACGCGGCCGATGACCTCGATGAGGTGGTCGAGCGAGTAAGCCCGCTTCGCGTGGCCGGCCTCGAAGCCGGGCAACGTGAAGCGCACACACCGGTAGCGCGCCCGCAGCGACTCGACCTGCCGGTCCCACAGGCGATGCGTGTCCGGCCAGCCATGGATCATCACGATCGACTCCGGGCCCGTACCCTCGACGTGGACGTCGACGCCATCGACCTTCATGGCGCCACCGTCGACGGCGTTCCGCCACCGCCTACTGACGCGTCAGGCCGGCGCGACGAGCGATTCATGCTGATCGACCTGAGCGAATCTGCCGCTTGCATGTCAGCTTCGGTTGGCGCGATCTCGCATCGGGAAGGCGGCGACTGCGCGGTGGCTGTTCGCGTCGGCAGCAAGCGGAAGATGGCCGCCTCGCGCGACATCCAGCTGCTCACCGTGCCGGGGCGAACGTGAACGGCACGGCGTTGGGTCGATGGCGTGCGTCGGCTCGCGCGGGGCCGGCACTGCCGTGCAGCGACTTTCGCCGCCGCCTCGATCACGGCGGCAAACACGTTCACTCGGTGCGCAACAGCACGACGCGGTCGTTGTAGGTATCGATGACCCAGACGTGCGGCTTGCGCGCGAGCACGGCCTCAGGCTGGTAGAACTCGCCGGCGCTGCGGCCGCGCTTGCCGGTGCCGAGCACGCCCAGCGCCTGATGCGCCCGATCGAGCAGCAGGATCCGGTGGTTGTATTCGTCGGCGAGCCAGATGCGGTCTTCGTCGAAAGCGAGGTACTTCGGGCCGTTCAACTTCAGTGCGGCACCGAAAGTGGCGCGATGCCTGAATTCGGCGTCGAAGACCTGCACGCGGTCGTTGCCCGAGTCGACGACATAGACGCTGCCGTCGGGCGCCATCTCGACATCATGCGGGCGGGAAAACTCGCCGTCGCGCGAGCCGGGGCCGCCCACCGTTCGCTCGAGCCGGCCGTCGCGGAACACGCTGAGCATGGCGCCGCGCGTGTTGCTGACGATCACCCGGCCGTCGGGCGCTACGGCGACTCCCTCGGGGCCCGACAGTCCCTTCAGCTCGCCAGCCAGTCGCGCCTGCGCACCGTCGACCTCGTAGATCGCGATGCGGTCGTTTCCGGTGTCGGCGACCAGCAGGCGTCCGGCCCTGTCGAACACCGCATCGTGCGGATACGAAAGCTCGCCCTCGCCGAACGTGCCGGCGAGCTTCAGCGTCATCGCCTCGAGCACGCGCATGCGGCTGCCGCGCATGTCGGTGACGAAGATCAGTTTGCCGTCCGGGGAGAACGTGGCGTCGTGCGGCCGCGAAAGGCCGCCCGCGAATTCGGCCAGTTGTTTGACCTTCGGCTGCGGCTGCGCGGACGCCAGCGGCGACAGCAGCAAGAGCAAGGCAAGGATGATGACGCGCATGGCGCGGGCCCAGGGAAAGTAGCGCTTCAGTTCGGTTGAATCCGGCCGAGCACGCGAGGCGCGCCGGTGCCGTTCAGTTCGAGCAGCGCGCCGCCTCCCGAGGCCGCGCCATAGCCGGTGATGCCGCTGATCGTGACTTGGTGCGTGACGAGAACCACCGGCGGGCCGTCGACGGGGAGTCCGGCGAGAACCTTGCGCAGGGCCACAAGGTTCGGCTCGCGGTCCTGCGGCCGCCCGAAGAACGAATTGAGCGCCGGCAGTTCCGTTGGCGGCCCGAGCTTCAGCAGCCGCGCGGTCTCGAGGCAGCGGCACCATTGGCTCGAGTAGACCTTTGCCTGCGTCACGCCGGCCTGGGCCAATCGTGCGCCGAGTTCGGCCGCCTGCGCCCGGCCCGCAGCGTCGAGGTTGCGTTGCGTCGCGCAGTCGCCCAGACGGAAATTCGGCGGGTCCCCGGTGCCCGGTGCGCTGGCATGGCGAAGCATCAGCACGCGCCCGGGCTTGGCAAGTTCCGTCAACGGCAGTGTCTCGGCCGCCCGGGCGGAGACCGCGAGCCCGACGAGTGCAGCGCCCGCCAGCGCGCCTGCGGCAACCCTGCGCAGCGCGATCAGGATCGCCAAGGAGCGGAGAGTCGTTGCAGCCGGAAGCCGGCCGAAAAATCCGGTGCCTGCCGCTGCCGCCTCCACCCCACGGGCGCACCAACGCATCGACCGGACCTTAAGCAATGAACCTTCGACGCACGACAGCTGGCCCTGGTACATGAGCGCTACGCCGGCGCGCCGAGCAGCCGTTGCTCACCGCTCAAGCGCTGGATCGGGCTGACGTCCTGCACCGTTTCGAGCGTTCCCAGGTAGCGGCCATCCTCGCTTCGCACCGGCCAGTAGCGGATGTGGACCTTGCGGCCGCCCATGTCGATCCAGAACTCGGCCACATTCCGTGCGCCGGCCTTGAAGTCGGCGAGGATCTGGTTGACCAGGTGCAGGCTCTGCGGCGGGTGGCAGTTCTGCACGGCAGTGCCGATCGCGCCGCGGGTGCGGCCGAAGATCTTCTCGCCGTGCTCGTGGCTGAAGTAGCGCACCCGGTCCTCGTGGTCGATGAAGGACAACTCCACCGGCAGCGTATTCAGGATCGCGGCCAGCACATCGCGCTCGAGGCCGTACGACAGGTCGCGCAACTGACCCTGCTCGATGATCTCGTCGGCGATTTGGTAGTAGCGTGCTCGCGTCTGCGTGCCCAGTTCCGCCTCGACCGCTTCGATGCCCCTGACCACGTCGGCCGCCTGCGCGTCGCTCAGCACCCTGTGCGCCATCGGATACAGGATGTCGTTCTCTTTCCAGAAATGGTCCTTGCACAGCGTCGCGTATTCGCCGAAGGTGGCGCGCAGCTCCGGCAGTTTTCTCCTTTCTCCGCCGGCGTACGCCGAGCCAAGGGGAACCAGCCGCGAAAGAATCTCCTGCGCCCGCTGGTGCTCCTGGAGCATCACCGCCAGCGGCCCGCCATGGCGCGGCATGCCGCCGGCCTCCAGCAGCGGGAACAGATGTCGCTCCTCTTTCTGGTTGTGACACTGATCGACGTAATCGCGCAGGTATTCGACGAGAAGACCGACCTGTTCCGGCGCCGGCCCTTCTGCGGAAGCGAACGTCGTCTCCATTGCCGCAAAGACTCTTTCGGTCACTTCGTGATCCTGCTTCAGCAGCTCGTCCCAGCGCTGGCTCATGCGTCGTCTTCTCCTCGATCGTGCCTCCGGCCGCACCGATTGGCGGCCGATCGCGGCAGTCTAATCGGACAATCGTCGAGGGCTCGAAAGGCGCGAAGGCACGGCGTTGCAAAGTCCGGTCGCTGGTGACCCCGGACGACGCAGTGCCGAGCCATGGCGCCGATCAGGCGGCCAACGCCAGCGGAATGCCGTTTCGGAACTCGATGCGCCCGGGAAGCTTCAGCTTCGGCGTCGATTCCTCCTTCAGCGTCTGCCGCTTGTATTTCAGGCGCACACGGGCGAGGCACTCGCCAGGTGCAACCGAGCGGATCGCCGCATCGCGGATCGACAGGGCCACCGACTTGAACTGCACCGTCAGTTCCACCGTCAGCTTCAGCACCGGCACCGGCGCGCCCGCCACCACCAGGTCGACCGTCGGCGATTCGGTGTGCGTGATCTCGTGGTTGCCAAGGTTCACCACCGCAGTGGCGCCGGGCGCGAGCTTGCCGGGTTCGGCATAGCTTCGCAGCTCGCGCAGCTTGACCCACGTCTGCGCCAGCAGTCCGAACACGTCGAAGTCGAGGACCCGCTGCAGCTGGCCGGCGATTTCGCTCGCGCCCAGCCGCATGGCCTGCGCGGCGAGCGACTGGTTCGGCGCCGCTTCGCGCAGGTGCTCGTCAAGCGCCTGTTCGACGTCCTTGGCATCGATCGACAGCAAGCGGCCGATGCTCAGCGTGTCCGGCTGTGCGGTCCTGGTGTCTTCGCTCATGGTCAGCCTCCGTCTTCCAGCTGCAAGCGCGGTTCGCCATGCTCGAGACGAACGCGGAAATGAACATCGGGTTCCTCGATTGCGGGCGGCGATGTCAGCGTGGTGGCGCGAGCGGTCGGATCGAGCCGCACACGCGCTTCGACCACGCCGCGCTTCGCGCCGGCCTTTTCGCCCCTGCGGCCGGCTCGCAGGCGTCGCACCGCGAAGGCGCCGCCGGCGAGCATCAGTGCGCCGCCGGCGGCGCCAGCCACGAGCGCCACCGTCGGAATCCCGGGCGCCTCGGGCGGTGTCGGCGTCACGGGCACGGCGGCGGTCGACCCTGTCGACACGACCAGTGCGACTTCAGCGCCGCGCGACAGCCGCACGCCGGCGGCAGGATCCTGCGCCAGCACGACATCGCGCGGCTGATCATCGGTGCGCCGCTCGCTGACGGCGGCCGACAGTCCGAGCTGCGCCAATCGGCTGCGGGCCTGTGCCACCGGCATGCCGACGAGATCGGGCAAAGGCGGCGGCCCGAGCGACACGGTCAGTTGCACCGCGCTGTCGCGCGAGACTTGGGCGCCGCCGGCCGGCGCCTGCGCGGCGACCGTGCCGGCCTCGTAGATCGGCGAATCGGCTTCCTGCGTGGCGACCGTCAGGCCTTCCGCCTCGATGCGCTGGCGTGCCGGTGTGATCGGCGAGCCGACGACATCGGGCACCTCGACCGTCGGCGCGCGTCCGGGCGCCACGGCGACGACCACCTGCACGGCCGAACCGCGCGCGACTTCCGCGCCGGCCTGCGGGCGCTGTTCGAGCACGATGCCGTGGCGCTGCGCCGTTTCGCGTGTCGACTCCTGCAAGCCCAGATCGGCGCTGCGCAGCAGCTGCGCAGCCTCGGCACGGCTGCGGTCGACCAGCGCCGGCACGCGCACCAGCGAGCCATCGGAGACGGCGACATCGACCCCAGCGCCGGGCTCGACGCGGGTGCCGGCTGCAGGCTGCTGCGCGACCACGGTGCCCCTGGGCTCGCGCGACGCCCGCGAACGCACCCCCGTGACCGACAGTTCAAGCGGCTCGAGCAGCGATGCTGCCGCCTCGAGCGTCCCGCCGACGAGGTTCGGCATTGTTTGCACCACTGGGGGCGCGAGCGGGCCGAGACTGACCAGCAGGTCGACGCGCACGCGCGCTTCACGCCGTACCTGCGT